>JAWVGK010000417.1:0-15882 GCA_033855155.1 Solirubrobacteraceae bacterium
GTTCGTGACGGCTCAGTCCGCCGCGGCGGCGTGAGCCGCGAACGGCAGCTCGACGACCTCGGCGGTCGCGCCGCCGTCGACGTCGATCGTCTCGCCGATCGCCGCCTCGCGGCGTACGAGGGCGAGGGCGATCGGGCCGTGGGTGGGGGAGACGACGGAGCTCGAGATTCGACCGACGACGCGCTCGCCGAGCTTCAGCTCGCTGCCGGCGCCGGCGGGCTCCGACAGCCGCAGGCCGCGCAGGTGGCGGTTGGGCTTGCCGCGGTAGAACAGCCGCGCGACGGTCTCCTGCCCGACGTAGCAGCCCTTCGTGAAGCTCACCGCGCGCGCGTTGAGGCCGGCCTCCTGCGGGATCGTCGTGTCGTCGAGGTCGGCGCCGTAACGCGGGCGCCCGCGCTCGACGCGCACGATCTCCGTCGCGGCCTCGGACACCGGCGTCGCCCCGGCGTGCTCGAGCGCGTCGCGCACGGCGTCGGTGTCGGCCGCGTCGCACAGCACGTCGATCCCGCCGTCGGTGACGATCAGGCGCACGTCGCGGCCGGCGATCTCGCCGGGGCGGTGGGCGTGCTCGTCGTCGGGCAGGTCCTCGGCGCCGGCGATCGCACGAGCGCGCGGGCCGATCAGCGACAGCAGGCCGCACTGCACGGTGCGCTTGTGCAGCTCGACGTCGTAGCCGATCTTGAAGCGGCGGATCATGTCGAACAGCGCCTGCAGCGTGGAACGCTCGGTGTCGAGCAGCAGCTGCTGCTCGGGCGCGTCGGCGGCCAGCACGCGCAGGTCGCCGAGCATCTTGCCCTTGTGCGTCAGGAAGGCGGCGTAGCAGCCCGAGCCGGCCGTCAGGCCGACGATGTCGTTCGTCACCTGGCCGGCGAGGAACGCCCGCGCGTCGGCGCCCGTCAGCGCGAGCTTGCCGCGCTCGGAGCGGTCGACGAGGCCGCACCCGTCGGTCAGCGCGCGGTACTCCGAGACGAGCTCGTCGGTGATCGTGGGCATGAGCCGAGGATAGCCTCGTCCGCCCGTTCGGCCGACCGCGCGGCGACGGGTCCGTGCTTGCGCCGCCGCCGGCGGGGGGACACTGTCCCGACGATGGCCGAGTCCGATTCACCCGCCCCCGAGGCCAAGCCCAAGAAGCTCAAGCGCAAGGTCTTCGACCGGGAGCTCGAGCGCCTGCAGCACGAGCTCGTCGTGCTGCAGGAGTACATCAAGGTCGAGGGCCTGAAGGTCGTCGTGATCTTCGAGGGGCGCGACGCCGCCGGCAAGGGCGGCGTCATCAAGCGCATCACCGAGCGCACGAGCGCGCGCTCGTGGCGCGTCGCCGCGCTCGCCGCGCCGACCGAGCGCGAGCGCACGCAGTGGTACTTCCAGCGCTACGTCGAGCACCTGCCGGCCGCGGGCGAGGTCGTCCTGTTCGATCGCTCCTGGTACAACCGCGCCGGCGTCGAGCGCGTGATGGGCTTCTGCACCGAGCAGGAGTACCAGGAGTTCATGCGCTCGTGCCCGGAGTTCGAGCGGATGCTCGTGCGTTCCGGCATCGTCCTGATCAAGTACTGGTTCTCGGTCTCCGACGCCGAGCAGGAGCGGCGCTTCCAGGCGCGCCTGGACGACCCGATGCGCCGCTGGAAGCTCAGCCCGATGGACCTCCAGGCGCGCGAGCGCTGGGTCGACTACTCGCGCGCGAAGGACGCGATGTTCCTGCACACCGACATCAAGCAGGCCCCGTGGTTCGTCGTCGATGCCGACGACAAGCGCCGCGCGCGGCTGAACTGCATCGCGCACCTGCTCTCGACGATCCCCTACGAGGACGTCATCCCGCCGCCGCTGGAGCTGCCCCCGCGCCAGGACGATCACTCCTACGTCCGCCCGCCGATCACCGACCAGACGTTCGTGCCCGAGATCTACTGAGCAGGCCCCGCGAGCGCGCCGCTCGCCGGACGCGGCCGCCGCCGCGAACCGACTAGCCTTGCGCGCCATGGCGCTCGCCGACACCTTCACCCAGATCGTCGAGTCGCTGCCCGACGACTGGAGCTTCCTCGAGCTCGACCTGCGGATCGCCGACGAGAAGCGCTACGTCGACGCCGCGACGTACCTCGTGACGTGCAACGCGCAGCCCTACTCGCGCCACGACTGGCACTGGAAGCTGCTCGTCGCGCACCGCTTCGGCCACGCCGCGGCCGCGCCGGCGGTGCACGGGACGCTGAAGCTGCTCGACGACGCGGGCATCGAGGGCGAGCTCGCGCTGCGCGAGATGCGCTGCGGACGCGTCGAGGTCCAGCAGATGTGGGGCCGCCCGCAGTCCATGCGCGACGAGTTCAAGCGCATCCGCGCGCAGTAGTCAGCCCGTGGCCCGCGTTCTCGCGCACGTGCCCGACCTGCTGTTCGGCTCGAAGGTCCAGGGGCTGCTCAGCGCCGGCGGCCACGACGTCGAGCTCGTCGGCTCGGAGCCGGCGGTGCGCGAGCAGATCGACGGCTGCGACGTGCTCGTCGTCGACCTCACCGCCGACGACGTCGCGGGCATCGCGCTGCTCGAGGTCCTGAAGGCCGACGAGCTCGTCGGCGGCGCGCGGACGCTGGCCTTCTACAGCCACGTCGACGCCGGCGTCCGCACGCGCGCGATCGCCGCCGGCTTCGACCTCGTCGTGCCGCGCTCGCGGATGGCGCGCGAGGGATCGGCGCTCGTCGACGGCCTCGCCAGGTAGCGCGCTCATACGGGCACGGAGGCCTGGCCGGGGTAGCGCGCTCGCGCCGGGCGCGGAGCCCTCGCCGGGTAGCGCGCTGGCGCGCACGGAGACCTGGCCAGGTAGCGCGCTCGCGCGGGCACGGAGACCTCGCCGGGTAGCGCGCTGGCGCGGGTCCACGAACCTCGCCGGATAGAGCGCCGCCGCGCCGGGTAGGGGCACCGGCGTGCCCCCACGTCAACGTCGCATCACGATGTCCGGCGCGCTCGCCGCGACCCTCGCGCTCACGCTCGCCGCCGGCGCGGCCGCCGTCACCAAGCACGGCGACGCGAAGGACAACACGATCGTCGGCACGCAGCAGGCCGACCGCCTGTTCGGCAACGGCGGCGACGATACGCTGCGCGGCCTCGCCGGCCGCGACCTGCTCGACGGCGGCCTCGGCGCCGACCGCCTCAACGGCGGGCCGGGCGGCGACCGCCTCGAGGGCCGCGGCGGCGACGACGTCCTCAACGGCGCCGCGGGCCCCGACCGCGTATACGGCCGCAACGGCGCCGACCGGCTGCTCGGCGGCGACGGCGACGACCTGCTCGACGGCGGCAACGACAGCGACCGCATCGAGGGCGGCGACGGCGCGGATCGCCTGCTCGGCGGCAGCGGCATCGACCGCCTGCTGGGCGGTGCCGGCAACGATCGCGCCGACGGCGCGGGCGGCGACGACCGCATCGACGGCGGCGACGGCAACGACACGCTGAGCTCCGGCGCCGGCAGCGACGTCGTCGGCGGCGGCGACGGCGACGACAGCCTCGACGGCGGCAGCCAGAACGATCGCCTCGACGGCGGCGCGGGCCGCGACACGATCGTCGGCGGCGCGGCCGACGACCGCATCGCCGGAGGCGACGGCGACGACACGCTCGACGGTGGCGCCAACGAGGACGGCATCGACGGCGGCGACGGCGACGATCGCATCGACGGCGGCTCGGGCACCGACCTCGTGCTCGGGGGCGCGGGCAACGACTTCATCGCCGAGCGCCAGTCGGCGGCCGAGGAGCGCGTCGACGGCGGCGACGGCGACGACTACATCTTCACCAACGGCAGCACCGACCGGGTGATCCTCGGCGGCGCGGGCAACGACGTCATCCGCGGCGGCCGACAGTTCCCCGCGCGCGAGGGCGCCGACCAGTTCGGCGACGGGCGCTCCGACGGCGGACCGGGCAACGACATCGTGCTCGGCGGCGGCGCGAACGACTTCGTCTTCGGCGGCGACGGCGACGACGCGCTGTACGGCGGCGCGCGCCTGGACGCGCTGGACTGCGGGCTGGGCAACGACGTCGCGTACGTCGAGAACGCGCTCGAGGGCGTGTACGCGTCGTCGCACGGCTGCGAGCGCGTCGTCGTCGGCGACCCATCGGCGACCGACCCGCACTTCGACGGCCTCAACGGCGCGCCGCACCCGGGCAAGAGCACCGGCGGCCCTGCCGGCCTCGCGCTCGTCGATCAGGCCGCGTAGCCGCCGGCGGCTCATCCGGGGGCGCGGCGGCGCCGACAAGGGGGGCATGTCCCCCCGCGACACGCTCCCCCGCCTCGCGACGGCCGCACTGTCGCTGCTGCTCGCCCTCGCGCTCGCGACGAGCGCCGCGGCCGTCACCAAGCGCGGCGACCGCCGCCCCAACTCGATTACCGGCACCGCGCGCGCCGACCGGCTGTCGGGTGGCGGCGGCAAGGACACGCTGCGCGGGCTCGGCGGAAACGACCGCCTCGACGGCGGCGTCAACGCCGACCGGCTGTTCGGCGCCGCCGGCCTGGACCGGCTGTTCGGCGGCAAGGGCAACGACCTCCTCGCCGGCGGCGACGGCAACGACATCGCCGACGGCGACGGCGGCTCGGACCGCATCGACGGCGCCGGCGGCGACGACCTGCTGTTCGGCGGCACGAACGCCGACACGATCCTCGGCCGCGACGGCAACGACGGCCTCGACGGCGCGACCGGCGACGACAAGCTCGACGGCGGCGCCGGCAGCGACCGGATGCTCGGCGGCGGAGGCCTCGATCGCATGCGCGGCGGCGCCGGCGACGACGTCCTGGAAGGCGGCTTCGGCAGCGACGCGATCGACGGCGGCGACGGCGCCGACGTCGTCGACGGCGACTCGGCCGACGACGCGATCACGGGCTCGGCCGGCAACGACTCGCTCAACGGCGGCAGCGGCGACGACGTCGTCGAGGGCGGCGACGGCGACGACCGCATCGACGGCGGCGACGGCGACGACACCCTGCGCGGCGGCCCGGGCAACGACTTCATCGTCGAGGCGCGCTTCGGCAACGAGAAGCTCGTCGACGGCGGCCCGGGCGACGACTACATCCACACCAACCGCGGGCGCGACCGCGTCGTGCTCGGCGGCGAGGGCAACGACGTCATCCTCACCGGCTCGGCGCCGGACGGCACGATGAACTCCGACGGCTCGGCGGCGGCCGACGCGATCGTCGACGGTGGCCCGGGCGACGACATCATCCTCGGCGGCGGCTCGCAGGACCGCCTCAGCGGCGGCGACGGCAACGACGTCCTCTACGGCGGCATGAGCTCGGGCACCTACGACCTCTACGACTGCGGGGCGGGCTTCGACACCGTGTACCTCGACGCCGCCGAGCTGCTCGCGCTGCCGTCGCTGCTGCGCCTGCTGAGCTCGGCGAGCTGCGAGCGCACGATCATCGGCGACCCGTCGATCGACGATCCGCGCTTCGACGGCCTGCGCGGCGCGCGGCAGCTCGGCAAGGAGACCGGCGGCGCGGCCGGCGCGGCGATCCTCGAGGCGATCGCCGTCCAGTCGGAGAACCCGTCGATCAACGGCACGCCTTTCAACGACGACTTCGTCGGCGGCATCCTGGCCGACTCGATCAACGGCCAGGACGGCGACGACACGCTGCGCGGCGCCGACGGCAACGACGACGTCCGCGGCGACGACGGCAACGACAGCCTCTTCGGCGACGGCGGCAACGACCTGCTGTTCGGCGACTCGGGCGACGACGTCATCGAGGGCGGCGACGGCAACGACGAGCTGCAGGGCGGCGCCGGCGCGGACGTGCTGCGCGGCGACGCCGGCGACGACGTCGTCGTCGGTGGCTTCGACCCCGACCAGCTGTTCGGCGGCGACGGCAACGACGAGATCACCGCCACCGGCGGCGGCGCCGACACAGTCGACTGCGGACCGGGCTTCGACCGCGTCTACAAGGACCGCGCGGACCGCGTCGTCAACTGCGAGTCGGTCGGGTAGCGCGATCGACCCGCGTCGCCGCGGTTGACAGCAATACGCGGATCGCAGATGTTTGCGCCTCGGGCTTCACCAGTTGCTGAAACGAGGGGGTTCACGTGCGTCGTCACCGTTGCATCGCCGTCACGCTGGCGATGTTCGTCACTGCCCCGGCTGGCGCCGTGGACACCGCCGGCGTCGCGCGTGCCGCGGCGCAGAGGACCTGCACGCCGAAGGGCTGGCACGTCGCCTACGCCGCCGAGCGGGCGCGCGTGCTCAAGCGCGACGGCAAGGATCGCTTCCGGTCGTGCGACATCCAGACCAAGCGGGTCTGGGACCTCGGCGCGGGGAAGATCGAGAAGTTCAGCCAGTCTGGGCCGTGGTTGCTGTTTCACCGTCCGCTGTCGACCTCGGACGAGATCTACGCCCACGACGTCCAGTCGGGCATCCGGCGCAAGATCTACACGCAATCGCAGTACCTGACGCTCTGGGGCGCCGCGGTCACGCGCGGCGGGACGGTCGTCTACGAGGCGAGCAACGCCAGGTCCCCGTCGCACGGCATCTATGCCGACACCGTGGGCGGCCAGGTCATCCGGCTCGACGCCGATCACCCCGTGGCGTTCGAGCCGGATGCGGTGAAGTCCTCGTTGGCGGTCGCGGAGCGCTCCGGAGCGCTCGCACCGATCGCCTACTGGCGAGCCGCCGACGGCACCGCGGCGTCCGCCGACGTGCCATAGCAGGGTCCCTGCGCTCGTCGCAGCCGATGGCGTTGCTGCTGGAAAGCGCCACCGGAACAAGGTCAGCAGGGGCTGCTGCCACGCTGGTGCAGCGGCGTGTCGCGCACGAAGCGCTCGAGCTGGGGGTACTTGATCCGCATCACGTCGTGCCCGAGGAGGTGGCGCCCCAGCCGCCAGCCGTCGACCATGCGCTCGGCGAAGAAGGCGCGCGAGTCCCCGACGGTCAGGCGGTCGTGGTTGAACAGCCACGACAGGTACTCGTAGTAGTCCAGCGCGGAGCGCAGCGCGACGCCGCCGAGCTTGCTCGGCGCCGCGTCGCGCTGGCAGAGCTGGTCGGGTACCGACGTCTCGTTGATGGCGCTCTCGCTGTCGCTGGCGTTGGAGTTCAGCTGCGTGAGCAGGCTGATCTGCGCCGTTTCGCGTCCCTCGCGGTCCTGCTTGGCGCTCTGGCGCACCGCCAGCGTGTTGAACACGAGCGTCACCAGCAGCCCGATCACGCCGAGCAGCGTCGCCGCCTGGCTCCACCACGGCGAGCGCCGGCTATCGGCCCGCTCGCCGCTCATCTCACGCAGCAGCGGGCCCTGGCCGACCAGACGTCGGCGTAGGCGCCGCCCGTGTCGACGCTGACCCAGCGCTTCGCGCGGACGTTCACGCGAAACGTGCGCAGCGAGTGGCCGTCCCTGGCGAAGGTGCGGATGCGCACGCGCACGGGCATGTCGTAGTCCGACGCGACCCGCAGCATGATCTTGCGCGCGTCGCCGTGGTGCATGATGCGACCGGCGAAGACGCCCTGGGGCAGCGGCAGGCTGATGGTCGCCGCCTGCGCGTTCATGGCGCTCGCGTCGATCGGCGCCGTTCCCGTCCGGGCGGCGCTCGGCACCTGGACGTCGTCGGGCGGCGGAGGCCAGATGTCGGGCCGCGTCTCGCCGCGCGGCAGGCGCCCGCAGCCGTCGGGTGGGGCACCCGGGCCCGTGCGCACCTCGTCGGTCGAGCTGCAGCCGACCGCGTCGCTCGCCGTGCCGAAGACCTGATCCCTGCCGGCTCCGGTGTCGGCGGAGTCGGTTCCGCTGCCGGTGACGAGCACGTCGGAGCCCGTTCCGCCGCTGAGCGCGTCGTCTCCCGCGCCGCCCTCGACGAGGTCCCGGCCGCCGTCGCCCGCGAGCTTGTCGCCGCTGCCGGCCTGCCCCTGGACGATGTCGGCGTCGGCTCCGCCGGCGATCTCGTCGGCGCCGCCGTTGCCCTGCAGCGCGTCGTCGCCGCCGGCGCCCGTGATGGTGTCGTTGCCCGCGCCGCCGACGATCGTGTCCTCGCCCGCGCCGCCGTCGAGGTGGTCATCGCCGGCGCCGCCGACGATCAGGTCGCTGCCCTCGCCGCCGCTGACGGTCACCGGCACCGCGACGATCGGCAGCCCGACGACGTCGTCGCCACCGCCGGCGGCGACCGCGACGCCGGCGATCGAGCCCGAGCAGCTGACGTGGTGCGGCGTCGCCGGCACGCAGCCCGCGCCGGCGGTCAGGTCGGTGAGATCGTCGAAGACGTCATAGCCGAGTGCGAGCGGGCGCACCTCCAGGCCGTTGGCCTCGGAGGACCGGTCGATGATCTGCAGCTGCGTGCCCGCGACGGTCACGTCGGTCGCGAGCGCGGGGGCGGCACCCGCCAGCGCGACGGTGCCGGCGATCAAGCAGCCCAGCGCGGTTGAGTGGAGTCTGTTGGCGCTCATATTCCGACAGAGCGCGTGTGGCCAGCGACTGATACACCCTTTGACAGGCGGGTGCAGCGCACGAGAGCCGCGGACCCGGAAGGTCCGCGGCTGATCGTGTGCCGCCGCGGGGCTAGGGGTTGCAGTCGTTCAGGACGTCGCGGTTGAAGAGGACCAGGGCCCCGTCCGCCTGACAGACATCCGTGCCCGCGCCACCGTCGACGGTATCCGAAGACCCATCGCCGGGAGGGCCGGTCAGGGTGTCGTTGTCGGCGTCGCCGCGGACGAGGTCGGTGCCGGTGCCGCCGTCGACGTCGTCGTTGCCGACGCCGCCGTTGAGGGTGTCGTCGTTCGCTTCGCCCTTGAGGGTGTCGTTGCCCTCGCTGCCGGTCATCGTGTCGTTGCCGACGCCGCCGGTGAGGATGTCGTCTCCGGCGCTGCCGGTCATCGTGTCGTCGCCGAGACCGCCGGTGAGGGTGTCGGCGCCGATCGCGCCGGTCAGCGTGTCGTTGCCGTCGTCGCCATAGAGGCTGTCGGGGAAGGCCGAGCCGGTGACGGAGTCGTTGCCGCCGAGGCCGTTGATCGCCTTGCCGCTCGTCGCTGAGCCGCAATCGATCGTGTCGTTGGCGCCGGTTCCGGTCACGGTCGTCGAGGTCTGCGTCACGCCGAAGCTGACGACGCAGACGTTGGGTGGGTCGGCGGACGCGCCGCTGACGCCGATGGCGGCGGCGACGGTGCCGACGAGCACGAGGCCCGCGACGGACAGGCCGCGACGAGCGGTGTTGCGTGGACGGGACATATGGATCATGAGACTCCTCTGGTGCGCTGCGGGCGATGAGCGTCCGTCCCTCAACGGGAACGGGTTTGGATCACGGCAGCCCTCGATGTGGTCATGCGAGTGACTCGGGCAGCTTGTGGCCGTCGCGGTCAACGCCGCGTGGCGAGGCCATGGCGGGAACGCGAGGTTCTCGCGGCGGACCGGATGGCCCGCCTATGGCTCTGTCAGTGGGAGCTCAACCCTGCTCCCCACCTGCTGAGGAACACGTTAGCAGGAATTATGAGTCTAGTGTCGATATTCTGGATTGTACGATCTAAAACGATGGTCCGGCGGCTCGAACGGTAGATCGGCTCACAGTCGAGCGCTGTGGCCATCGCCGATCGGCCGCGGACGGCCGCGCCGAGCGCTACAGCGGCTTGTGGGTCAGCAACGTGAGGAGCTGGCCGACGCTCTGCTCCCGGGCGACCGGGTCGGGCAGCGGGGCCGCGGCGTTGATCGTGTAGCTGTTGCGGCGGCCCGAACGCGTGCGCGTGATGTAGCCGGCCGCGGCCAGCTCCGTGACGATGCGGTGCGCGGCGCGTTCGGTGATCGCCACACGCTCACCGATGTCGCGCAGGCGGATGCCCGAGTCGTCGGCGATGCACACCAGCACTTGGGCGTGGTTCGTCAGGAACGTCCAGGCGGGTGTGGTGTCATCAATCATAGACTCCAGAAGCCTAACACCAGATTCGTGCTTCATGTTACCTTTATCGAGCGGCGAGGCGGCGCTGTCGGATCACCTCCGCCGAGCACATGGCGGCAGCGACGGCCCCGCGACATCGTCGTGCCCGGGTTCGGGCGCGGATGCGCGGCGGCCGGCCTGTTGCCGGCGCCCGATCTCGATGGGTGACTGCGGGCGCGCGCCGGTGATCTGCTCGCAGCTGCCCCGCGCGTCGTCCGCGTCGCGACTCTTCGGCCCATCACGCCGGAAGAGCATAAACGCGGTGCGGCGCGCCGAGCCTCAGTCGCGGCTGCCCGAGCGCGGCACGTAGCGCCCGTCGAACGCGCGCTCGACGTCCGGCAGGCGCCTGACGATCCCGACCCCGCGCTCCCAGCGCGCCCACGCGCGCAGGCGCCCACAGTCGAGCTCGCCGAAGACGCGCGCGCCGGCGGTGAAGGCCGGGGCGACCGCCTCGAGCCGGCGCACGACGCTCGCGCGACCGAGCCCGCTCGCGGGCATGCTGGCGCCGGCGCTGTCCGGATCGCTGAGCACCTCCGCATAGCCGCGGGCCAGCGCCTGCACCGCTCCGCGCACGACGCCCGCCTCGTCGCGCAGCGTCGCGCGCGCGGTCGCGAGCACGAGCTCGGGGAACGGCGGCGCGCCGTGGTCGCCGAGGCGCAGCTCGCGCAGCCCGGGCCGCGCGTGGCGCAGCGCGACGGCGTCGACGCTCCAGGATCCGATCGCCGCCGCGACGCTGCCGTCGAGCAGGCCGCGAACCGGGTCCGATCCGAGCGGCGTGCGGAGAACCTGCGACGGGTCGCCGCCGGCGGACGCCACGATCGTGTTCAGCGCGGCGTCGTCGCTCGGGCGGCCGCTGACGCCGACGCTTCGGCCTTGCAGCTCGCGTGCGGTCGCGATCGACGGCGCCAGGAAGAGCGCCGCCAGCGGCTGCTGGACGATCGCCATCACGCCGACGAGGTCGAGGCCGCGCTCGCGCGCGATCGCGAGGTCGTGGATGTCGAGGATCGCGAGCTGCACGCGGCCGCTGGCCAGCAGCTTCGGCGCATCCGTCGTCGCCGCCGGGGTGCGGATGCGCAGGTTCACGCCCAGCGCCTCGTCGTAGCCGCGCGCGGTCGTCGTGTAGATTCCGGCGTGGACGGCGTTGGGCGGGGCGTCCAGCAGCAGCGTCGCGCTCGTGTTCGGCGCGACGTCCTCGCTCGACGCCCCGCAGCCCGCCGACGCGGCGACGGCCGCGACGAGCACGAGCGCCGCCGCGACGCGCCGCACGATCACCGCGGGACGAGGCCGGGATGCAGCAGCTCGAGCTCGCGCAGGTGCTCGTCGCAGGCGCGGATCCCGCGGATGAAGCACGCCGTCCACGGCGGGATGACGAGCAGCATGTCGCGCCGCGCGGGGCGCCGGCCGGTGGCTGCCGCGATGACGTGCTCGAGCGACTCGCGGCTGAACTGCGCGCGCATGCCGTCGCACTCGTCGGCCTCCTTGGTCCTCAGCGCGCCGGAGGTCAGCGAGCTCAGCGTCTGCATGCGCTCCCATTCGAAGTCGCTCAGCGGCATCGCGACGCGCGCGACCTCGAGCACCTCGTAGAAGCCCAGCGGCCACGTCTCGGCGAAGCGCTGCGCGGCCATCGCCCACGCGACCGCGCGGATCGCGCGCTCGGCCGCGCCGGCGTCCTTCTCGAGCGCCGCCACGAGCGCGACCGCGGGCGCCTCGTCGAGGTCCTCCGCGGGATCGGCGACGGTGGTGCAGAACGCGTTCAGCGCGACGCGCCCGCCGCGCGCGCAGGCGCGCAGGACGAGCGTGAAGTACTCGTCTACGGGCGCCTGGTCGAGCTCGGCATCGAGCGCGGCGGCGGCGGCCGAGAGTGCGCCGGCGCGTGCGTGCAAGGCAGCGAGTCTGCCAGACGGCGGCGGCGGGCCCCCGGTCAGGGCGCCGCGACGAGCTCCAGCGGGCGCAGCTCCTCGGCATAGGAGATCGAGTGGCGTTGCAGCGCGCCGTCGGGGGTCGTCTCGTAGGCGCCCATCCGCCACAGCGGTGGCGAGTAGGCGTTGAGCGTGATCGCCGGCCCGCCGCCGCCGTGCGCGACGCGATGGATGTCCGAAGCCGAGAAGTCGATCGCCTCGCCGGCGCACATGCGCCGGCGCACGGGCGGGCCGCCGAGCGTCAGGCGCTCCTCGACGACCGCGCCCTGCGCGACCGCCAGCGCGCCGCAGGAGACGTCGTGGTCGTGAAAGCCGGTGTCGTGGTCGTCCATCCAGCAGATCAGCCAGATGCTGACATGCTCTCTGCGCAGCAGCTCGACGTACGTGCGCACCGCGGGGTCGTGGTGGACGAGATGGCGCCAGTCCTGGGGCCGTGCGGCGAGATCGGCGACGAGCTCGCGCAGCTCGGCGCGCGTCAGGTCGCACCCCGTCCGCAGGTCGATCATGCCGCCAACCGCGCGCGCTCGCCGTCGCCGAGCAGGTGGGCGACGTTCGTCGACACCATCGCGGCGTGCGCCGCCGGCCCGAGCTGCGCGCTCGCCGGATCGCCGGCGAACGGCCGGTCGCTGCCGTGCACGAGCTGGTCGATCCCGACGCAGCGCACGAGCGCGTCGACCGTCCGCGGGCCGTAGGAGGAGGTGTCGTAGAAGATCCGCTGGTCGGCGACGCCGCCGCCCGGCCCGCCGCGCGCCGCGAGCCGCTCGGCGTGCAGCGGCGCGCCGCCGGCGAGCATCGCGAAGACCACGCGCAGGCGCGGGTGGCTGGCGCGCCCGAACGCCACGAACGCGTGCCAGGCGGCGTTCATGTCGGCGACGTAGCGCGTCATTGCCGGCCACCAGCCCGGCACGTGCTCCTCGGCGAAGGGCTGCGGGCGCCACGCTCGCCACGGATCCGGGCCGGGGTGCACGAGCAGCGGGGCGTCGCGACGCTCGAGGCGCTCCAGCAGCCCGCCGCAGCGCGCGATGCCGGCCGGCCCGGCGAGCGCCCCCGCGGGCAGCGAGATGCCGGCGGCGCCGGCATCGAGCAGCGCGTCGACGTCCGCCGGGTCGGGCGGGCGCAGCGCGACCGCACCCCAGACGCCGAATGGCTCGCCGAGCTCGAGCAGCGCGCCGTTGTGCGCGCGCAGCAGCGGCTCGGCCTGCGCCCGCGGCAGGCTCTCGATGCCGAGTGGGCTGGAGATGCAGACGAGCGCGCGATCGACGCCGTCGCGCGCCAGCAGCGCGACGCGCGCACGCGGATCGTGGTCGGCCGGATCGAACGCGTGCTCGGGCTCGTCGCGCAGGCGCAGCACCCAGCCGTCGCCGCCGCGGCGGATGAGCGGCACGTCGTTGCGCGCGGCGAGGGCGGCGACGAGCTCCTCCGGCCAGAGGTGCTGGTGGACGTCGGTGCGGGTCATCGGCGCGGGCGAGACATGGTGCGACGCATAATAGTCATAAAGCCGATCAAGTTTGTGTAGTTTTTCGGCGGCGGCGCTGGCGGGCTCGCGAGGGCACCGGCCTAGACTCCAGATCGTGCGCCGGCGCGTGACCTTCAGCCGCAACCTGACGCTGTCGCTGTCGCGGACGTGCCGCTGCTACTGCAAGTACTGCGCGTTCGCGACGCACCGCACCCACCTCCACGCGCCCGACGAGGTGCTGGCGCTGCTGGACGGCGCGGCCAAGCGCCGCGTCAAGGAGCTGCTCGTGCTGACCGGCGAGCGGCCGGAGGTCGACGCGGGCGTGCGCGAGCGTCTCGCCCGCTACGGCCACGACGACTTCGTCGGCTACGTCGTCTGGGCCTGCGAGCGCGCGCTCGAACGCGGGCTTCTGCCGCACACGAACCTCGGCGTGCTGGACGCGACCGACCTCGCGCGGCTGCGCGAGGTGACCGCCTCGCAGGGGCTGATGCTCGAGTCCGTCAACCCGGACCTCGTCGCGCACCAAGGCTCACCGACCAAGCACCCGGCGCGCCGCCTGGAGACGATCGCGGCCGCGGGCGAGCTGCGGATCCCGTTCACGAGCGGCATCCTCGTCGGGATTGGCGAGAGCGAGGACGAGCGCGTCGCGGCGCTCGAGGCGCTGGCGGCGCTGCACGCCGAGCACGGCCACCTGCAGGAGGTCATCCTGCAGAACTTCGTCCCGCACGACAGCTACTACGGACGCGAGCCGGCGCGGATCGCCGACGCGGCGGCGCGCGAGCTGTGGCGCACGGGCGTCGGCGACGGTCCGCGCCGCGACCTGCCGCCGTGGGCGACGGTCGTGACCGTCGAGCAGATGACGCGGCTGGTCGGGGAGTGCCGGCGGCTGATGCCGGACGTCGGCGTGCAGGTGCCGCCGAACCTCGCCGACTGGTGGCCGCAGCTCGTGCGCGCCGGAGCGACCGACCTCGGGGGCTTGAGCGCCAACGGCGACCACATCTCGCCCGAGCACGCCTTCCCGTCGCCGCACCAGGTGCGACGGCGGCTCGAGCCCGAGGGCTTCGCGCTGACCGAGCGCCTGTGCGTCTACCCGCAGTACATCGGCTCGCGGTGGCTGGCGCAGAGCGTGCTCGACGTCGTCAAGGCGCGCTTCTGGAGCTTCATCCCGCGCAGCGGCAGCGGCCGCACCCGGCCGCCGCGGCCGGTGAGACCGGACCTCGTGCCGGCGGCGATCGCGCGCGCTCGCAGCGGTGCCTTGCTCACGCCCGACGAGCTGACCGCGCTGTTCGCCGAGACGCGGCCCGAGGCGATCGACGACATGCGCCAGGCGGCCGACGAGCTGCGGGCCGAGCTCGCGGGGGAGACGGTGACGTTCGTCGTCAACCGCAACGTCAACGTCTCGAACGTCTGCGTCGTTGGCTGCGCGTTCTGCGGCTTCGGCCAGGGCAAGCGCTCGCCCGACGCCTACGAGCTCGGTCGCGAGGATTTCGTCGCGCGCGTGCACGAGGCCGTCGCCTTCGGCGCCACGGAGATCTGTATGCAGTCCGGGATCCACCCCGACTGGGGTCTCGAGGACTACGAGTCCTGGTTGCGTTTGGCGAAGGAGACCGCGCCGGCGCTGCACCTGCACGCGTACTCGCCGATGGAGGTCGCGCACATGTGCGACGTCAGCGGGCTGTCGCCCGGCGCGGTCTTCGCGCGCCTGCGCGACGCCGGCCTCGACTCGACGCCCGGCACGGCCGCCGAGGTGCTGCACGACGGCGTGCGCCAGCGCATCAGCCCGAACAAGCTGCCGGTCGCGCGCTGGGTGCAGATCATCGAGGCCTCGCACCGCGCCGGCCTGCGCTCGACGGTGACCGTGATGTTCGGCCACATCGAGGAGCCGTGGGAGCTCGCCGAGCACATGCGCGTCGTGCGCGCGCTGCAGGAGCGCACGGGCGGCTTCACGGAGTTCGTGCCGCTGAGCTTCATCCCGTTTCACACGCTGCTCGGGCGCACGCACGGCGTCCAGGAGATCTCCGTCGAAGAGAACCTCAAGCACACCGCCGCCTTCCGCCTGGCGCTCGGGCGCAGCGTGCCCAACCTGCAGGCGAGCTGGGTGAAGATGGGCCTCGACGCCGCCACCGAGGCGCTGCGCTGGGGCGTCAACGACCTCGGCGGCACGCTCATGGAGGAGAACATCAGCCGTCTCGCCGGCAGCTACCACGGGGTGCGCCTCGAGCCGGCCGACCTCGTCGCGGCGGCGCACCGCGCGGGCCGCCCCGCCGCCGAGCGCACGACGCTCTACGAGCTGCGCCGGCGCTTCGAGCTGCCGGCCGCGGCATAGGCATTTGCGTTATGCCGCTAGGCTCACTCGATGCTCGAACCCGAACAGATCACCCCGGAGGGTCTCTCCGCGCTGCGTGAGGAGATCGCGCAGCTCGAGTCCACCGGCCGCTCGGAGATGGCCGTCCGCATCAAGGCGGCGCGCGAGCTCGGCGATCTCAAGGAGAACGCCGAGTACCACATCGCCAAGGACGACCAGGCGCATTTGGAGACGAAGATCAAGCGCCTGACCGAGCGCCTGCGCGCGGCGCGCGTCGTCGAGGGGACGAGCGATCCGGAGATCGTCGGCTTCGGCTCGACGGTGCTCGTCGCCGAGGAGGCCTCCGGTCG
>JAWVGK010000418.1:0-8200 GCA_033855155.1 Solirubrobacteraceae bacterium
CCGACGCGACTGCCCGGACGGCAAGCCTCGCCGGCATCGAGAGCTCGACCCGATAGGGGCCCGCGTAGCGCCGCGCGTCGCGAGCCACGCGCCGGTAGACGCCGCGCACGGCCGGCCCGGCGGCGCGTGGATCGGCCTCACCGGGCGCGCCGTCGCCCATCAGCCGGTGGACGTAGAGCATCACCGCGCCCTGCGACGAGCGCTTGTCGGTGCGTCCGAAGCTCCAGATCGCATAGGACATGCGACCCAGGTCGCGCGCGGAGACCGCGTCGCCGGCGCGGTTTCGCAGCGTCTCTGGCGTGCTGACCTCGAAGTCGTAGAAGCGGCCCGGATACCAGAAGCGCAGGTCCAGACAGAACATCGGGTCGTCGACGCCGCGCACGGCCCCGCGGTAGTCGCCGAACCAGCGCACGCCGTAGCGGTACGTCCGGTACTCGCCGACGCCCGTCGTGCCGCAGCTGTCGCGCCCCGAGCGCGAGCATGGGTCGTGCTGGTTCGGGGGCTCCGCGGCCGACGCCACCGCGGGAGCCAGCGCCACGATGACCGCCAGCCGGCTCAGGACGCGCCACAGCACCGCCCTGTCCTACCAGGCCGGATCGGCCGCGCCTAGTCCATGAGGCTAGGACGAGACCGCGTTCAGCGCGCGGCGCCTTTCGGGCTCCGCGCCGATGGAGCCGACGGAGGAGATGTACCGCAGCCGCCGCGATGTGAGCGAGCGTCGGTGTCGGCGCCGGGCGATCACGAGCGATCGCGGACGTAGCCTCGCGCCGGCAGCTCGTCGGGTCGCGGTGGCACGAAGCGCGCGGTCTCGATCGTCGATCCGGCATCCCCGACCCAGTGCTGGGTGCGGCGAACTCGCGCGGCGTGCACTCACGGCCGCGTACGGCGGCGAGCAGGCGCCGGTGCATCTCGGCCGATGAGGCGCACGCCCAGCGGCAGCGCCTCGACTCGCCCAGGCCCCGTTCGAGCGCCTCGACGTAGGTGAGAACCTCCTCGACGGCGCTCGCTTTAGAGACCTGCCGCGATCCTACAAGCGCCCTTCAGAGTGGTTCGCGCCCGCCGCAGGGCGCCCGCGCTACGACCCGACGGGATCCATCGCCCGCGCCGGCACCTCGCCCCAGAGCTGCTCGAGGCGGTAGAAGTCGCGCGCCTCGGGCGTGAAGATGTGGACGACGACGTCGAGGTAGTCCATCAGGATCCACGTCGCCTCGCGGACGCCCTCGACGCGCCGCGGCAGGATGCCGTGGTCGTCCTTGAGGCTCTGGTGGATGCCGTCGTGGATGCCCTTCGTCTGGCGCGCGGTGTTGCCCGAGCAGACGAGGAAGAAGTCGGTGTAGCCGAGCACGCCGCGGACGTCGAGCTCGACGACGTCGATCGCCTTCTTGTCGGCGGCGTGTGCGGCGATCGTCTCGGCGAGCTGCTCCGGCGTCATCGGTGAGGTCGGCGGTTCGATGGCATCCAGGGTACCGCCCGCCCCCGACGAACCCCCGGCGAACCCCCGACGAACCGACGACGGATCGGCGACGGATCGGCGACGGATCGACGACGCGCCGACCACTAGCCCACGACGGAGCGAACCGGCAGGCGCCGGCGTGCGCGGTGCGAAGATCCGCGCGTGGCCCGCAACCTGCTGAACACGCTGTCGACGGTCCAGATCGTCGCGATCTTCGTCTTCGGCAGCGTGCTGCTGGCGATCTCGCTGGCGACCACGATCCGCAAGCTCGTCCCCGACATCGCCGAGCGCCAGTTCGAGGAGCTCGCGAGCGGCCTGCGCGTCGTCTACGAGCTGCTGTTCGCGCTGATCCTCGCGTTCGTCATCGCGTCGGTGCTCGACAAGTTCAACGACTCCGAGCACACCGTCGGCGCGGAGGCCACGGCGCTGGCGCAGATGATGCGCAACAACCTCGCCTTCCCGGCAGACGTGCAGGAGCGCCTGAGCAAGGGCATCGGCGTCTACGTCCAGGCCACGGTCGACGACGAGTGGGAGTCGATGCGCCACGGCAAGTCCAGCCCCGAGGCCGCCGCCGCTCTCGAGACGCTGTACGCCCTGTACGCCGGCTACTCGCCGGACGGGAGCGCCGCGACGGAGTTCTACAACCAGGCGCTCGCGCATCTCGACGACGTCGCGACGTCGCGACGCGACCGCCTCGCGCTGAGCACCGCGAAGCTGCCGACGGTCCTCGTGGTGATGCTGCCGATCGGCGTCGTGCTGCTGCTCGTGCTCGAGTACCGGCCACGGCTCGCGCCACGCTCGCAGGCCGGCTTCATGGGGACGCTGGCGCTCGTGCTGTCCTCGACGTACCTGCTCACGATCGTGCTCGACTATCCCTTCTCGGGCGACGTCTCGGTCAGCAACGAACCGCTGACGTCGGGTGTGCTGGCCTCGCTGGTCGGAACGACGCCGCGCAAGGCGCAGCCCGGCGACAGGCAGCTGCGGCTCACCGCCAGGGCGCTCGCCGGCGTCTGGAACTCCGACGCCTACGGCGTCGTCGTGCTGCGGCCCCGCGCCGGCGAGCTACGCGGCACCTACCGCCTCGCCGACGGGACCGTCCGCGGCAAGGTTGGCACCGACGGCGTCTTCCGCGGCGTGTGGTGCGAGCACCCGACGCGCAAGCCCGGACACTCCGACGACTCCAGCGACGCCGGCCTCGTCGAGTGGCGGCTGCTGCACACGCGCGACGACGGCGACATCGTCAGCGGCACCTGGAGCTACGGCTACCAGCGCCGGCGTGACGGCAGCTTCGAGCCCGACGGGTCGTGGGACCTGGAGAGGCTCGAGATCGACAAGGCCAACGACCTCGAGCACCGCATCGTCACCGAGCCGCCGGGGGCGTACTGCCACGCGCCGCCGCTGCGCGGTCAGCGGTAGAGCCCGTTGCGCTCGATCCGCGCGAGCACCGCATCCGGCACGAGGTAGCGGATCGGCCGGCCCTCGGCGACGCGCCGGCGGATCTCCGACGACGACACGTCGATCCGCGGCATGTCGAACAGCTCATACGCGGCGCGGCCGCCGAACGCCTGCTCGAGGCACGCCTCGATCTCCGCGCGCGCGGCTCCCGCGCGTTCGGCGACGGCGAGCGTCGCGAGCTCGATCACGACCTCGGGCTCGCGCCAGCTCGGCAGCCCGAGGGCGACGTCGGCGCCGAGGATGAACGTCAGCTCGTCGCCGGGCGTGCGCGCGCGCAGCTCGCGCAGCGTCTGCACCGTGTACGACGGCCCGCCGCGCGCGACCTCGAGGTCGCAGACCTCCAGGCGTTCGTCGCCGGCCGCCGCGAGGCGGCAGAGCTCGAGGCGCTCAGACGCGCCTGGATCGTTGCGCGGGCGCTTGTGCGGCGGCACGGCGACGGGCGTCAGCAGCACGCGGTCCAGGCGCAGCTGCGACGCCGCCTCCGACGCGCACACGAGGTGCGCGACGTGCGGCGGGTTGAACGTGCCGCCGAGGATGCCGACGCGCGCCACGCGCGCGATCTACGGGCGCACGTGGCCGTCGCCGGCGATCACGTACTTGAACGTGCACAGCTCGCGCACGCCGATCGGGCCGCGCGCGTGCAGCTTCTGCGTCGAGTTGCCGATCTCCGCGCCCATGCCGAACTCGCCGCCGTCGGTGAAGCGCGTCGAGGCGTTGACGTAGACGCACGCGGCGTCGACGCCGCGCTCGAACAGGCGCGCGGCCGCCGTGTCGCGCGTCACGATCGCCTCGGAGTGCCCCGAGCCGTGCGCGTTGATGTGGTCGATCGCCTCGTCTACGCTGTCGACGACCTTCACCGCGAGCACGAGCGCGAGGAACTCGGTGTCCCAGTCCTCGTCGCTCGCGTCGGCGAGCGACGGCGCGAGCTCGCCCGCCAGCGCGCGGCTGCGGCCGTCGACGCGCAGCTCGACGCCCGCCGCGAGCAGCGCACGCAGCGCGCGCGGCAGGAACGCCGGCGCGATCCGCGCGTGCACGAGCAGCGTCTCCGCCGCGTTGCAGACGCTCGGCTTCTGGACCTTCGCGTTGACGACGATCGCCTCGGCGGCGTCGAGGTCGGCGGACGCGTCGACGTACACGTGGCAGTTGCCCGAGGCGGCGTAGATCACCGGCACCGTCGCGACGGCCTTCAGCGCCGCCTTCAGGCCCTCGCCGCCGCGCGGGAAGATGAGGTCGACGACGCCGTCCTGCGTCGCGAGCTCGGCGAGCTCCTCGCGCCCGCCGCCCGCGGCGAGGCCGATCGCGCCGGCCGGCACGCCGGCCGCCGTCGCCGCCTCGGACGCGATCGCGGCGAGGATCGCGTTGGAGTGCGCCGCCGACGAGGAGCCGCGCAGCACGACGGCGTTGCCGGACTTCAGGCACAGCGCGGCGGCGTCGATCGTGACGTTCGGGCGTGCCTCGTAGACGACCGCGACGACGCCGAACGGCACGCGCAGGCAGCGCACGTCGAGGCCGTTGGGCAGCCGCCGGCCCTCGACGACCTCGCCGATCGGGTCCGGCAGCGCGGCGATCGCGCGCGTGCCGGCGGCGATCGCGGCGATCCGCCCCTCGTCGAGCGCGAGCCGGTCCAGCAGCGACGCGCTGAGTCCGGCGGCGCGGCCGGCGTCCATGTCGCGCGCGTTGGCCTCGACGATCTCGTCGGCGCGGGCGATCAGCGCGTCGGCGATCGCGTGCAGCGCGGCGTTCTTGATGTCGGTGTCGAGCGCCGCGAGCGCGCGGGCAGCGGCGCGCGCCTCGAGGCAGATCTCCGTGACGCTGCGGGTGACGGTCGCCATGCGGCGAAGGGTACGTCACCCTGTGGCGACACGGTGGCGTCCGGCTCGTAGCCGCCGCTGCGCGGCCCCTGGGCGTGCGCTCGCCGGATCCGCCGGGGCGTCACGACCGCCAGGTACGCTCACCGAACGATGGTCGACTTCCCCTGCTTGTTTCAGAGATTCGACCCGGCAGTCGCGCTCGCCGCCGACGATCCGGCATACGTCGACTGGCAGTCGGAGGTCGGCCTCACCGACATCAAGCGCCAGCTCGCCAACAGCGTGCTGCTGACGACGCACAGCTACAGCCACCGGCTCGTGACGGGCCTGCGCGGCGGCGGCAAGACGACCGAGCTGCGCCGCGTCCAGCGGGCCCTGCAGACGCGCCCGGAGGGACAGCGCTACTTCGTCAGCTTCCTCGACGCCGACGACACGCTCGACCTCGACGACGCCGACCCGACCGACCTCGTGCTCGCGGTCGTCGGCCAGCTCGTGACCGATCTCAAGGCCGCCGGCGTCCAGGTCAAGCTCGGCGGCAAGCTCAAGGGGTTCCTGTCGACGGCGCGCGACATCCTGCATGGCATTCCCGACGCGGGCGTCAGCCTCGAGATCGGGGACCCGGCGGGCGTCGCGAAGCTGTCGACCACGCTCAAGCGCCAACCGTCGATGCGGCGCGAGCTGCGCGAGCTGCTCGAGGGCAACCTCACGACGCTCTACGACGCGATCAACGACGAGGTCCTGCCGGGGGTGCGCGAGCGGCTGAAGGAGCGCGGCTACGTCGGCATTCTCGTGATCGTCGACCAGCTCGACCGGATCGCGCCGGAGGACGACCGCCACCGTCTCGTCTTCCTCGAGGGCCGCGGGAAGCTCAAGGCGCTCGACTGCCACGTGCTCTACACCGCACCGATCGAGTACGCGTACAGCCGCGCGTGCCCGACGCTCGAGAACGAGTATGGCGAGATCCTCGGCCTGCCGCTGATCCCCGTCACGGCGGCCGACCCGGACGTGCGCCGCGCGGCGCTGACGCTGACGAAGCGGATCGCGCTGAAGCGGATCGAGAGCTGCGCCACGACCGAGTCCGAGCTGTTCGAGGACTCCGCGACGCTCGACGAGCTCGTCGAGCTGTCGGGCGGTCACGTCCGCACGCTCTTCCTGCTCGTGCGAACGGCGATCGAACGCAGCGGGCTCGTCGCACCGCTGACGGCGCGCCACCTGCAGGCCGTCATCTCGGGACAGGCCGCGAAGTACCTCGATCCGCTCGAAGCGCCCGAGCGCGCCGTCGCGCTGCACGTCCACGAGACGCGCGCCAAGCCCGACGACGACGAGCTGCTGGACCACTTCTACAACCTGCTGCGCGATCAGTACGTCTTCACGTACTGGGCCGGCGACGAGCGCTGGTATGACTGGAACCCGCTGCTCGGGCGCTCGAAGCTCGCAGCGAGCCCGCCATGACGCCACGAGCCGTCGCGACCTCCGACAACGAGCTCGAGTGGCGCGCGCTGACGACGATGGCGCAGCTCGCGGCGGGCTTCACCCTCGGCTTCGTCGTGTCGGACCTGCCCGCGCTGCTCGACGAGACCGTGGCTCGACTGAGGGCGGCGCTCGGCGAGGACGCGGTCGCGAACGTGTCGCTCGCGGCGTGCGACGACGACGTCGACCTGCTCGCGCTGCTCGCCGAGGCGGCACGCGGCGACGGCGTGCGCGTCGTCGCGGTCAGCGGCGCGAGCGCGCTGCTCGATCCGCACGGCGAGCACCCGAGCCGCGCGTTCGCTCGGCTGAACTTCAACCGCACGTCGCTCGCCGGCGCGTGCGCGAAGCCGCTCGTGCTGCTGCTGGAGACGTGGGCGCTGCGCGAGCTCGTGCGCGCCGCGCCGGACCTGTGGTCGGTGCGGTCGGGCATGTACGGCCTCGGGGCGAGCGCCGAGGCGATCGGCGAGCTCGTCGCGCGGCTGCCCGTCGACGGGGCGGCCGATCGCCGCGTACGCGGCGAGAGCCGGCGCGTGCTGCGCCACCTCGTCGAGCAGCTCGACGGCGTCGACGACCGCGTCGAGCTCGCGGCGCTGCTGCGCCTCGGCCGCGTCGAGTCGCTGCTGGGCGACTACGAGCAGGCCGCCGAGCGCTACGACCGCGTCCTGCAGATCGCCACGACCCTCGGCGACCCCCACAACCAGGCCAACAGCCTGCTCGGCCTCGCCCAGATCGCGCGTATGCGAGGCGACTCCCAGCAGGCCGCCGAGCGCTACGACCGCGCCCTGCAGATCGCCACGACTCTCGGCGACCCCCACAACCAGGCCAACAGCCTGCTCGGCCTCGCCGACCTTGCCGGCCTGCTAGGCGACCACGAGCAGGCCGCCGAGCGCTACGACCGTGCACTGCAGATCGCCACGACCCTCGGCGACCCCCACAACCAGGCCAGCAGCCTGCTCGGCCTCGCCCAGATCGCGCGCATGCAAGGCGACTCCGAGCAGGCCGCCGAGCGCTACGACCGTGCCCTGCAGATCGCCACAACCCTCGGCGACCCCCACAACCAGGCCAACAGCCTGCGCGGCCTCGCCCAGATCGCGCGTGTGCGAGGCGACTACGAGCAGGCCGCCGAGCGCTACGACCGCGCCCTGCAGATCGCCACGACCCTCGGCGACCCCCACAACCAGGCCAACAGCCTGCTCGGCCTCGCCCAGATCGCGCTCATGCAAGGCGACTCCGAGCAGGCCGCCGAGCGCTACGACCGTGCACTGCAGATCGCCACGACCCTCGGCGACCCCCACAACCAGGCCAACAGCCTGCTCGGCCTCGCCGAGATCGCGCGTATGCAAGGCGACTCCGAGCAGGCCGCCGAGCGCTACGACCGCGTCCTGCAGATCGCCAAGACCCTCGGCGACCGCTACACCGAGGCGCTGAGCCTGCGCGGCCTCGGGCGCGTCGCCGCGGTGCGGGGCGAGGCCGCGGATGCGCGGACGCGGCTCGCGCGGGCCGCGACGATCTTCCGCCAGCTCGGCATCGCCGGCGCCTACGACGAGACGCGCGCGCTGCTGCGCGGTCTCGACGAGCCGCCACCCCCGGCGTGACCGCCCGCGGTGCGCGCACCGGGCGCGTCCGTCCGTGCCACGCCCGCTCCTCACTGCGCGCGCGCCTGAACGCGTCCGTGCCAGGGTCGCCTCTCGCTGCGCGCGCGCCTGAACGCGTCCCTGCCACGCCGGCCCCTCGCGCTGTGCACGCGGCCTGACCGTGCAAGGGCAAGCCGTCCGCCGGCCCGGGCGCGCTCAGGCCAGGACGAAGTAGTCGCGGTGGATCGCCTCGTCGGTCGCGCGCGGCAGCAGCTCGCGGACGGCGCCGGACTTCATGCCCTTGACGCGCGTAAGCTCGCCGGCGGCGTAGTTGCAGATGCCCTTGCCGATGACGATCGCGCCGTGGGCGACCTGGACGGCGTCGCCGGCGTCGAAGTCGCCGCGCACCTCGGTGATGCCGACCGGCAGCAATGACGTGC
>JAWVGK010000419.1:0-13840 GCA_033855155.1 Solirubrobacteraceae bacterium
GCGACACGTCCGACAAGCCGCGCAACGAGGTCACCGGACAGGATCCCCAGGGCGGCACGGCGGCCGACGAGGGCTCGACCGTGACGCTCAACATCTCCGATGGCCCGCCGCTGCAGAAGGTGCCCGATGTCGTCGGCGACGGGCGCCGCGCGGCGCGTAAGGAGCTCACCGACGCCGGCTTCGACGTCGATGAGCAGCGCGTCCCGTCCGACGGCGTCCCGCTCGACCGCGTCATCTCGCAGACGCCGACGGGCAGCGCACTGCGCGGCACGTCGGTGCAGCTGCAGGTCTCCGGCGGGCCCGAGCAGGTGCCCGTGCCGCAGGTCGTCGGCAAGAGCGACGACGACGCGCGCACGGCGCTCGAGAGCGCGGGCTTCCGCGTGACGGTCTCCAAGAAGGAGGACGCCAAGAAGGATCCGGGCACGGTGCTCGACCAGACCCCCGGCCCCGGGACCCAGGCGGCGCACGGCTCGGTCGTGACGCTCACGATCGCCGAGCAGCCGCGCCAGGTCGAGGTGCCGAACGTCGTCGGGCGCTCGCAGAACGAGGCGACCCGCACGCTGTCGCGCGCCGGCCTCGGGATCGACGTCGAGGAGGCGCCCGCCGACTCGCCCGACGGCGACGGCGTCGTCCAGGCGCAGTCGGTCGACGCCGGCGAGAAGGCCGACCGCGACACGACCGTCACGATCACCGTCGGCGTCTTCGATCCCGACCTCAACCCCGATCCGGGACCGACGACGACGCCGCCCGAGACGACGACGACGCCGGTGCCGGTGCCGGGGTGAGGATCGCCGTGCTGTGCGGCGGGCGCTCGTCGGAGCACGACGTCTCGCGCGCGGGCGGCGCGTCGGTCGCCGCCGGTCTGCGATCGGCCGGCCACGAGGTCGTCGAGGTGACGCTCACGCGCTCCGGCACGTGGCTGCACGAGGGCGACGAGGTCGAGCTGCGCGCCGGTCGCGGCCTGCTCGGCGCCGACGCCGTCTTCCCCGTCCTGCACGGGCCGTTCGGCGAGGACGGCACTGTCCAGGGGCTGCTGGAGATGCTCGACGTGCCGTACGTCGGCTCGGGCGTGCTCGCCTCGGCGGCGTGCCTGGACAAGGTCGTCGCCAAGGAGCTCATGGCACGCGCCGGGATCGCGCAGGTCGACTACGCCGGCGTGCGCGCGAACCGCTGGGCGAGCGAGCGCGAGGGGGTGCTCGAGCAGCTCGCCGCGCTCGGGCTGCCGGTGTTCGTCAAGCCCGCGCGGCTGGGCTCGTCGGTGGGGATCGCCAAGGTCACCGACGCCGGCGCGCTCGGCGCGGCGCTCGACGCCGCCTTCGAGCACGACCCGTGCGTCATCGTCGAGGCGATGAGCTCGGGCATCGAGGTCGAGTGCTCGGTGCTCGGCCCGACGTGCGCTCCGCAGGTCTCCGAGCCGGGCGAGATCGTGCTCGAGTCCGACTGGTATGACTTCGTCGCGAAGTACGAGCCGGGCGCGATGACGCTGCTCGTGCCCGCGCGGATCTCGCCGACGGCGCGCGAGCTGCTGCGCGCGACCGCGGCCGAGGCGTTCGAGCGCTTCGGCTGCTCGGGCCTCGCGCGGGCGGACTTCTTCGTCGACGGCGAGACGGTGCTGCTCAACGAGCTCAACACGATGCCGGGCTTCACGACGACGAGCGTCTACGCGAAGCTCTGGCAGTCCGGCGGCATGCGCTACGAGGACGTCGTCACGCGGCTGTGCGAGCTGGCGATCGAGCGCCACGCGCAGGAGCGCTCCTACCGCTTCTGACGCTGCTCAGCGAAACAGCAGGATCTCGGAGATCTCCGCGTGCTGCTCGCCCTCGGGGAGCTTCGTGATCCAGACGAGGTAGCTGCGCTTCTTCTGCCCGGCGGTGTCGAGGTCGAAGGTCTCCTTGGCGGCGACCGACCGCGTCGCGCTGACCGACGTCCACCCCTCGGGCGGAGCCGTCGTGGGCGGCGACGGCGCCGCCGAGACGTAGACCGTCGCCTCGAAGCCGGGCGTCGGCGTGCGCAGCTCGAGCTGGCGCGCCGCGAGGCCGCCGCCGGGCGACGTGTCGACGAGGATGCCGACGCCGGCCTTCTGCAGGTCGCCGGTCGAGTACCCCTCCGTCGACCACGTCGAGGACGGGTCGCCGTCGACGACGTAGCTCGCCTGCGCCGGGTGCTCCTGCTTGTCGCCGCTGAGCGGGTCGAAGTCGTGCGCCGCGCGCTGGCCGAGCGGCACGACCCGCAGCCCCGCCGGCGGCGCGATGTTCGCGCGCTTGCCGGTCCCGCGCTCGGTCTGGTGCAGGCCGAGGCCGATCGCAACGGCGATCGCGGCGATCGCGGCGACGGCGACGAGCCCCGCGAGCGCCTTCGTCGAGCGGCGCGCGCGCAATGGCAGGCGCTTGCGCGTGCTCTCGGGCAGGCTGCGCAGGACGGCGGTCGCCTCGCCGGTGACCAGCCCGCTGCGCGACGTCTCGATCGCCAGCACGTCCTCGAGGTCGGCGATCAGCGCCGCCGCGTCGGGGTAGCGGCGGTCGAGCTCCTTCGCCGTCGCGCGGTCGAGCACGGCGGCGAGCGCGGCCGACACCTCCGGGCGGCGGACCTGCACGTCGGGCAGCTCCTCGCGCACGTGCTTCATCGCCACCGCGACCTGGTTGTCGCCCTTGAACGGGACGTCGCCGGTCAGCATCTCGAACAGCACGACGCCGAGCGAGTAGAGGTCGGACTGGCCCGAGACGACGTGGCCGAGCGCTTGCTCGGGCGAGACGTAGTCCGTCGTGCCGAGCACGCGCCCGTCGGCCGTCAGGCCCTCCTGGGCGAGCGAGCGCGCGATGCCGAAGTCCGTCACCTTGGCCGCGCCCTCCTCGTCGACGAGCACGTTCTGCGGCTTGACGTCGCGGTGCACGATCTGGCTGCCGTGCGCGCAGCCGAGCGCGCGCGCGACCTCGATCGCGTACGCGATCGCCTCGGACACCGGCAGGCGCCCGTTGCGGCGGATGCGGTCCTTCAGCGTCTCGCCCTCGACGTACTCGAAGACGATGTACGGCGTCGAGAAGCCGTCCTCGTGCTCGCCGTCCTGCTCGCCCGCGTCGATGACGCCGACGACGTGCGGGTGGTTGAGCTTCGCGACGGCGCGCGCCTCGCGGCGAAAGCGCTCGAGCTGATCGGAGTCGCCGGCGATCTCGCGATGCATGAGCTTGATCGCGACCTGACGCTCGAGCACCGTGTCGAAGGCCCGGTAGACCGTCGACATACCGCCCGTCCCGACCTTCGCGTCGAGGCGGTAGCGCTGGGAGAGCAGGGTGCCGACGGGCGATGCCATCGCCCTATTGTGCAGCCGCGCGCGGGGCGGCGACAGCTTCTGCGAGACGAATCCCGCCCGCGTGTCCTCGCCGGCGCGTCAGCCGCCGCGGCGCAGGCGCGCCAGCACGACCGCCGCAAGCGCGATCCGGTAGGCGGCGAACCCCAGCAGGGAGCGCTCGCGCTCGACCACGCGCAGTGCCGGCAGCGCCGCGAGCGTCGCCGCGAACGACGCGCCGGCGCCCGCCGCGAAGCCGCGTCGCGCGCCGGCCGGCAGCCCGCCGCGCAGCAGCCGCAGCGCCTTCAGCGCGGTCGCGCCGGCGATCACCGGCAGCGCCACGTGGCGCGACAGCACGCTGGAGTCCGTGCGCGTGAAGCCGCGCGCGAGCGCCGCCGTCAGCGTCGCGCCGTTGCGCGACACGCCCGGCAGCAGCGCGCACGCCTGCGCGAGCCCGAGCGCGAGCCCGTCGCGGTCGCCGGCATCGGCGCGCCCGCGCGTGCCGCGGCCGCGCACGGCGGCGACCGCCATCGCGACCGATCCCGCGACGAGCCCGGCGGCGACGGCGCCGGGCGAGCCGAGCCGCCGCTCGATCGTGCGCTCGAGCGCGAGGCCGGCGACCGCCGGCGGCAGCGCGCTGAGCGCGAGCACGCGCAGGCGGCGGGCGTCGAGCGCGCGCGCCGCGCCGGCGACCTCGCCGCGCAGGCCGACGAGCAGCGCCGCGACCGTCCCCGCGTGCAGCGCGACCTCGAACGCCTTGCGCAGGTCGGCGTCGAGGTCGGCGTAGGGCCAGCCCAGCAGCCACGGCACGAGCACGACGTGGCCCGACGACGAGATCGGCAGCAGCTCGGCCGGCCCGTGCAGCAGCCCGAGCGCGACCGCGTCGCGTGTGCGCAGGCGCGCCTCAGCCGCCGGCATCGGTCGCCGGCTCGGCCGGTCCGACCGCGACGTCGTCCTTGCCGCGGCGGCGGCTTCGGACGACGAGCACGACGACGGCCGCGACGATCAGCGCCGCGACTGCGTAGTCGACGTAGTGCAGCGAGTCCTTCCAACGCGTCCAGTTGTCGCCGACCTCGCGGCCGATGTACGCCAGCGCGAAGACCCACGGCAGGCAGCCGAGGAACGTCAGCAGGGTGAAGCGCCAGAACGGCATCCGCGCGACGCCGGCCGGCAGCGAGATGAACGTGCGGATGATCGGCATCATGCGCGTGAAGAAGACCGTCGCCGAGCCGTAGCGCTCGAAGTAGCGATCGGCAGCCTGCAGGTGCGACGGCTTGACGTGCAGCTTGCGCCCGTGCTTCTCGAGGACGTCGACGCGTCCGTAGTAGCCGACCGCGTACGCGATCCAGGAGCCGACGAGGTTCGCGAACGCCGCGACGAGCGTCACCGTCACGAGCGAGTACTCGCCGTTGGCGACGTTGAAGCCGGCGAACAGCATCGTCCCCTCGCTCGGGATCGGGATGCACGCGCTCTCGAGCACCATCAGCACGAAGACGCCCGGGAGGCCGAGATCGCGGACGACGTTCACGGCGAAGTCGACGATCGGGTCCGTGATGGAGGCGATGACCAACGCGTGCACGCGGTCGGGAGGCTACCGGTCGCCGCGCCCGCGGACGCCGCCGCATAGCCTCACGCCGGGCATGCGCATCTGGGTCGACCTCACGAACAGCCCGCACGTGCTCGTGCTGCGCCCGATCGTCGCGGCCCTGCGCGCGCAGGGTCACGAGGTCCAGATCACCGCGCGCGACTTCGCGCAGACGCTCGGGCTGCTGGAGCGCTTCGCGATCGAGCACGCGGTCGTCGGCCACCATCGCGGCGGCCGCCTGACCGCGAAGGGCCTGGGCCTGCTGTCGCGCTCGGCGGCGCTCGCGCGCTGGGCGCGCGGGCGCCGCTTCGACCTCGCGCTGGGCCATGGCTCCAACGACGTCACGGTCGCCGCGTGGCTGCTGGGGATCCCCTGCTCGACGATGTTCGACTACGAGTGGGCGACGGTCCAGCACAGCGTCAACTGCCGCCTCGCGGCGACGGTCGTCGTGCCCGAGGCGATCCCCGCCGCGCGCCTGACGCGCTACGGCGCGCGCGGCAAGATCGCCGCCTACCCCGGCCTCAAGGAGGAGTACTACCTGGCCGACTTCGAGCCCGATCCAACGGTCCTCGCGGAGCTCGGCCTCGATCCGTCGCAGCCGATCGCGGTCGTGCGCACGCCGCCCGCGGTGTCGCTGTATCACCGCTTCGAGAACGACGTGCTGGGCGGCGTCCTCGCCCGCCTGCGCGGCGCGCAGACCGTCGTGCTGCCGCGCACCGCCGCGCAGCGCGCCGAGCTCGGCGACGGCTTCGTCGTGCCCGACGGCGCGATCGACGCGCAGTCGCTGATCGCCTACGCCGACCTCGTCGTGTCCGCCGGCGGCACGATGAACCGCGAGGCGGTGGCGCTCGGCACGCCCGTCTGGACGACCTTCCAGGGCCGCCTCGGCGCCGTCGACGAGCAGCTCATCGCCGACGGACGCCTGCGGATGCTCACGCGCGCCGCCGACGTCGTGCTCGCCAAGCGCGCACCCGGCCTCGCGCAGGCCGCGCGGATCCGGCGCGACCCGGCCGTGCTGGCGGGCCTGCTCGTGCGCGCCGCGGCGCCGTAGGGAGATCGTCGTCGGAGCGCTTGCGAACCGCATGTCGCGTCCGGCGCCCGCCGCGGGTAGGCCCAGCTCCCATGTCCGTCAAGCATCCCGTCCAGCGCGGGGGCGAGGGGCGCTCGCGCTTCGATCGCTTCGCCGAGGCCGCCTCGAACTTCACGTCGTCGCAGGCGTTCTTCTGGGCCTGCAGCCTGGCGATCGCGGTCTGGGGGACGTCGTACGCGCTGCACTGGTCGCAGAGCATCCGCAGCTTCCTCGGCGAGCTGCTGGCGGCGGTCACGCTCGCGCTCGTGGCCTTGCTGAAGAACGCCGAGCTGCGCTCCGAGCACGCGATCCAGTACAAGCTCGACGCGATCGCCGCCGCGATGCTCGAGGCGCGCCGCGAGGGCGACGAGCAGGACGCGGCGCTGGACCTCGAGCAGGCGATCGGCCGCCACGAGGAGGTCTGAGCGACCGCGGCCGCACACGCCGGGCTCGCGCCGCCGCGCGCCGGGCTCGCACGCGACGCCGCGTCGCCGCCCGCGCCCCTACAATCGCCCGTGATGCGCCGACGGATCCGCTCCGCGGCCTTTCCCCTTCACCGCCATTCGCTGCCCCAGATCGCGGTCGACGGGGTGTTGGTCGCGCTCGCGTACTGGCTTGCCTACAGGCTGCGCTTCGACGGGCCGTCGGCGGTTCCCGACCGCTATCAGGAGCTCTTCCGCGAGACGTTCGCGCCGGTCGTCGCGGGCTCGATGCTCGTCTTCGCCGCGTTCGGCCTCTACCAGAAGTGGTGGCGCTACGTCACCCAGCGCGACTACGTGCGGATCCTGCAGGCGGTCGTCATCGCGACGCTGCTGCTGCCCGGCTACGTCGCGCTGGTCAAGCCCGTCACGCGCTCCTCCGGCGTCGGCGAGACGGCCGTCACGGCGCCGGCCGGCGTGATCGCGCTGTTCCTGCTGCTGACGCTCGCCTTCGTCGGCGGCGGGCGCTTCGCCGCGCGCTCGATCTACGAGCGGCCGCTGACCGGCTTTCGCGCCCGCAAGGGCGCGCGCGGCCTGCTGATCGTCGGCGCCGGCGACGGCGGCCGGCTCGTGCTACGCGAGATCCTGCGCAACCCCGAGCTCGGCCTGAAGCCGGTCGGCTTCGTCGACGACGACCCGACCAAGCGCCGCCTGCGCATCGACGGCGTCAAGGTGCTCGGCACGACGACCGAGCTCGGGCGCATCCTCGACGAGGCCGAGCCCGACGAGGTGACGATTGCGATCCCGTCGGCGCCGGGCGTCGTGCGGGCGAACGTCGTGCGCGCCTGCCGCGAGCGCGGGATCCCGGTGCGCACGCTGCCGACGGTCTTCGAGCTGCTGCAGACCGGCGGCAACTACGTCAAGCAGGTCCGCGACGTGCAGGTCGAGGACATCCTCGGGCGCGAGCCGGTGCGGATGGAGCTCGACCGCGTCGGCGCGTACCTCAATGGCGAGGTCGTGCTCGTCACCGGCGCCGGCGGCTCGATCGGCAAGGAGCTCTCGCGCCAGATCGCGCGCGTCGGGCCGCGGCGCCTCGTGCTGCTCGACCACGCCGAGGACAACCTCTTCACGATCCAGCGCGAGCTCGAGCACGACCGCCACGTGCACCCCTCCATGCTCGACGCGGTCCTCGCGGACTGCAAGGAGGAGGAGCGCATGCGCGAGATCTTCGAGAGCTACCGCCCGACGATCGTCTTCCACGCCGCCGCCTACAAGCACGTCGGCCTGATGGAGCAGAACCCCGTCGAGGCCGTGCGCAACAACGCGATCGCGACGCGCCTGATGGCGCGCATCGCCGGCCAGGTCGGCGTCAAGGCCTTCCTGCTCGTGTCGACCGACAAGGCCGTCTCGCCGGCGACCGTCATGGGCGCCTCCAAGGCGCTCGCGGAGTTCGCGATCGAGGCCGAGCAGGCGCGCTTTCCGAGGACGCGCTTCTGCGCGGTGCGCTTCGGCAACGTGCTCGGCTCGTCGGGCTCGGTCGTGCCGATCTTCCGCCGCCAGATCGCGCTCGGCGGCCCCTTGACGGTCACCGACGAGCGCATGACGCGCTACTTCATGACGATCCCCGAGGCCGTCCAGCTCATCATCCGCGCCGGCGGCCTGTCGAAGGCCCAGGGCGTGGCCCCCGGCGACGAGCCGGGCGGCGAGGTCTACGTCCTGGAGATGGGCGAGCCCGTCCGGATCCTCGACCTCGCGCGCACGATGATCGAGCTGTCGGGCCTCGATGCCGACCGCGACATCGCGATCGAGATCGTCGGCCGGCGGCCGGGCGAGAAGCTCCACGAGGAGCTCTTCAACACCTACGAGCGCCCCCAGCCGACGCCCGCCGACAAGATCCTGCGCGCCGAGCGCGAGCACCGCGCTCCGCAGGCCGTCGACGACATGTTCGACCAGATCGGGCTGCTCGTGCTGGAGGGCGACGCGGCCGGCCTGGCGGCGAAGGTGTCCGAGCTGTCGGCGGTTCCGGAGGGCTGGCCGACGGGCGAGGCGACTAGGATCCTGCGGTCGTGAGTGACTTGCCCTTCGCCGCGGTCGCGCTTGGAGACGAGATCCAGCGCTTCGGCTCGTACTTCGGCTACGCCGCGATCGTCGGTCTCGGCGTCCTGTCGCTGCTGTACTTCGCGCAGGCGCGGGAGGTCCGGCGGCTGCGCGACTGGGCTGGCCGCGCGCCCGAGCGCGACGCCGAGCTCGCCCAGCGCGTGCAGTCCGACGCGCAACGCCGCGTCGTCGCGCAGCCCGTGCCGTCGACGGCGGGCCCGCAGACGGCGGCCGCGCAGAGCGCCGAGGCGGCGCGCAAGGCGGCCGCCGCGGCCGTGATGGAGAAGTTCCAGCCGCCGGGAACGCCGACGTCCGCGCCGGCCACGCCGGCCGCCGGGCCGCCCGGCTCGCTGAAGCGCGCCGCGCCGGCCGTCGGAGCGCCGGAAGCCGCCGACACGCCGGACGCGGACGCGCCGCCCGCCGCCCCCGGGGCGCCCGCCCCCACGCCGGCCGCGCCGGCGCCCGGCAGCGTCGCGGCCGCCGACCCCGCCGACCCCGCCAATCCGGCCCACCTCGCCAAGCCCTCCAACCCCGCCAAGCCCGCCGACGCGCAGGCCGCGGCTCCCGGCGCGCCCGCGCCGCCGATGCCGCCGGGCATGTCCGCCGCGACGGCGGACGCGGTCGCCGCCGCCCGCCAGGCGGCGACGCCCTCGCGCAGCCCGGCCTCCAGCAACGGCTCGGGCGGCCAGGAGACCCACGAATCCGACGCGGCGCGCCCCGAGCCGCTGCCCGACCTTCCGCCGCGCCGACCGCGGACCCCGCTGCCCGACGCGCACGCCGCCAGCGCCTCGCGTCGGCGCGTCGGCGCGATCGTCGCCGCCTCGGCGGTCGTGCTCGTGCTGGGCATCGTGCTCGTGCTCGTGCTGACGTCCGGTGGGTCCGACACGCCGCCGGCCGGCAACCAGATCGGCGACGCGACGCCACCGGCGGCCGTGGCGCCGCCGGCGACGTCCGCGGGCCTGACGAAGGCCGAGCGCACCGCGACGTCGGTCGCGGTGCTCAACGGCACGACGCAGAGCGGCCTCGCGAGCGCCGTCGCACGGACGATCGAGAAGAAGGGCTTCACGATGCTCCCGGTCGAGACGAACGCCGACCAGCAGATCGCCACGACGACCGTCTCCTATGCCCCGGGCAACGAGCGCGCCGCGCGGGCGGTCGCCCAGATCATGCGCGTCCCGTCGGCGTCGATCGGTCCGATCGACGCCAACACCACGGTCGCCGCCTCGCCCGCGGCGAAGATCGTCGTCCTGGTGGGCACGGACAAGAGCGGCGCCGGATAGCCAGAGCGCCCGCCCTGGCCTCCTCGAACGAGGTGCTGCTCGTGCGACACGGGGAGACCGACGACAACGCCGCCGGCCGCCTGGCGGTGCCGGCCGCGAGCATCACGTGAGCGCGGCGGCGCGGATCTGCTTCGCACTGCTCGTGTGCGCGACGTTCGCCGCCTTCTTCGCCGCGCAGGAGCTCAAGAGCACCCCGCCGCGCGTCCAGGAGCTGCAGGTCACCCCGTTCTTCTCGCCCAATCGCGACGGGCGCTTCGACCGCGCTCGAGCATCGTTCGTGCTCAAGCGCACCGACGACGTCACGGTGACCGTCGTCGACCGTGACGGCGACGCCGTCGAGGTGCTGAAGGCCGACCGCCGGCTGCGCGCCGGCGAACGGCTGCGCGTCGTCTGGGATGGGCGCCGCGCGCACCGCGCGATGGCGCCCGACGGCACGTACCGCATCCGCCTGAACCTGCGCCGCGAGGGCCGCGCGGTGATCCTTCCGCGCAATGTCGTCAAGGACACCGAGCCGCCGGTCGTGCGCGTGACCTCGATCGGCCCGCAGGTCGACAAGGTGCCGCGCCCGGAGCTCCTGCCCAATCCCGACGGCAAGCCCGCGCGCGTCAGCATCCAGGCGCCTGACCGGCGCAAGGAGGTGCTCGTCTACCGCACCGACGTGACGCCGCCGCGGCCGGTCTTCGACGCGCCCGTGCGCCTGCGAGCCGGCGTCGAGCGCTGGAAGTGGGACGGGACCGTCGACGGGCGCCGCGTCGCCGCGGGCACGTACGTCGTCGTCGTGCGCGCGCGCGACCAGGCCGGCAACGTCGGCTCGTCGACGCAGATCCCGCCGCGGCTGGGCTTTCGCAAGCGCTTCGCCGGGCGCGGCGGGATCACCGTGCGCTACCTCACCGCCCAGCCGCCGACGGAGCCGGTCGTCGCAGGCCAGCGGGTCGCGGTCGCGGTCTCGTCTGTCGGCAAGCGCTTTCGCTGGACGGTGCGGCGCGTCGGCGAGCGCCAGCCGCGCAAGCGCGGCCGCGGCACGCGCTCGCGGATCGTGCACTTCCCCGCGCCGGGCGGCAAGTCCGGCCTGTACATCTTCGAGGTGCGCACGCGCTCGCGGCGGGTCGCGGCGCCGGTCGCGGTGCAGTCGGCCGATACGCGCGACGTGCTCGTCGTGCTGCCGACGACGACCTGGCAGGGCCTGAACCCCGTCGACGACGACGGCGACGGGCGTCCCGACACGCTCAGCGCGGGGCTGGCGGTGCGGATCGCACGCCCGTTCGTGAAGTCCGGGCTGCCGGCGCAGCTGCCCCGCCACGAGGCGCTGCTGCTGGCATGGCTCGATCGCGAGCACCATCGCTACGACCTGACGACGGACGTCGCGCTCGCGCGCGGCGAGGGGCCGACGCTCGCGGGCCATCGCGGCGTGATCCTCGCCGGCGACACGCGCTGGCTCGACGAGCGCGCCGCCCGCGCGCTGCGTGGGTTCGTACGCGGCGGCGGCAAGCTGTTGTCGGTCGGCACGCGGTCGCTGCGACGCACCGTCGAGCTCACGCCGCACCTGCGCGCGATCGACCCGACACTGCCGACGCCGCGCGACCTCTTCGGCGCGCGCCTGCTGTCGGTCGAGCGTCCCCCCGCGCCCGTCACGCTCGTCAACGTCGTCGACGACGTCCAGCTGTTCGCCGGGACCGCGGGGCAGTTCGACGGGATCGGCGCGTTCGAGCAGACGCTCGACGTGCGCGGCGGGGCGCGCGCCGTCGCGGCGGCGGCCGCGACGCAGGACGGCCGCCGCGAGGTGATCGTCGCGTCGCGGCTGGGCAAGGGCCTCGTGATTCGTCCCGGTCTGCCGGACTTCGCGGCGAGCCTGAAGGCCAATCGCGAGCTCGCCGGCTTCATGGAGCGCACGTGGACGCTGCTCGCGCGCCCATGATCGCCGCCATCTCGACGCTCGGCGACCTCGCCCAGACCGCCGGCGTCATCGTCGCCGCGCTGCTGGCCGCCGCCGTGCTGCTGGCGCGCTCGGAGCGCGCGCGCTCGGCGGCGATGCTCGCCGCGCTCGTCCTGACGCCGGTGCTGCTCGTCGCGAACATCTGGTCGACGCCGCAGCTGGCGCCGCTGCGCGACCGCCCGCTGCTCGCGCTCGGCGCGGGCGCCGGCGGCCTCGTGCTGCTCGCGCTCGTCGCGGTCGGCATACGTCGAGCGCCGGAGCTGTTTGCGCTCGCGGCCTGCGCCGTGCTGCCGTTTCGCGTCCCGGTGCAGTCGGGCGGCGACACGGCGAACCTGCTGCTGCCGCTGTACCTCGTGATCGGCGCCGGCGTGCTCGCCTACGCGGTCCCGCGCCTGCGGGCGACGCCGGGCCTCGACGACGACGACGAGCCGCCGCGCACCCGCAGCCTGCTCGAGTGGCTGCTCGCGGCGAGCGTCGTGCTGTACGCCGTGCAGGCCGCGTACTCGCCGGACTTCGACAAGGCCCTGTCGCAGGTCATCTTCTTCTACGTCCCGTTCGCGCTGCTGTTCGCGCTGCTCGCGCGCGTGCCGTGGACGCCGCGGCTGGCGGGGCGCTGCCTCGTCGTGCTGCTCGCGCTGGCCGTCGCGTTCGTCGGCATCGGCTTCGTCGAGTACGCGCGGCGCGAGCTGCTGTGGAACCCGAAGGTCATCAGCTCCAACCAGTTCGAGTCCTACTTCCGCGTCAACTCGCTGTTCTTCGATCCGAACATCTACGGGCGCTTCCTCGCGACGGTCATGCTCGCGCTGACGGCCGTGCTGTTGTGGAGCCGCCGGACGCTGCACGTCGCCGGCTGCGCGCTCGCGCTCGTGGCGCTGTGGGCCGGCCTCGTGCTGACGCTGTCGCAGTCGTCGTTCACGGCGCTGCTCGCGGGGCTGGCGGTGCTCGGGGCGCTGCGCTGGGGCTGGCCGCGCGCGGCGGCCGTCGTGGCGGTGTTCGCGGTGGCCGGCGTCGCGGTGGTGCTCGTCGCGCCGGGCGCGGTCGGCGTCGACCAGTCCACCGACGCCGTCACGAGCGGCCGCTCGACGCTCGTGCGCGGCGGCGTCGACCTCGCCCGCGCGCGGCCGCTGAAGGGCTGGGGCGCGGGCTCGTTCCGCCACGAGTACCGCCGTCAGGAGAAGAGCTCCAACGCGCGCGCCTCGGCGGCGTCGCACACGATCCCGATCACGGTCGCCGCCGAGCAGGGCCTCGGCGGGCTGGCGCTGTACGTGGCACTCGTGCTCGTCGCGATCGGCGGGCTGCTGCGCGGCGCCCGCGCCTCGATCGCCCGGGCGGCGATCGCGGCGGCGTTCGTCGCGCTCGTCGTGCACACGCTGCTGTACGCCGCGTTTCTCGAGGATCCGCTGGCATGGGCGTTGCTGGCGGTCGGGGCGGCGCTGCGACCAATCCGTCCGGCGCCGGGTGCCGACGCGCTGTCGCCGCAGGCAGAGCTCGCCGCCGCCGCGTCGTGACGTGGCTCGTATCCCCCGAAGCTCGCGGCGTCCGAACTCCGTGAGCGCTTCGCCGGCGCGGCGCGGCGAGTTGGCGGCGTTCGCCGGGCTGGCGCTCGTGGCGCTGCTGGCGTGGGCGCTCGTGCCGACCTATCCGGACTACGACGCCTACCACCACCTCGTCTGGGGCCGCGACGTGCTGCACGGCGTCAAGCCCGGCTTCGAGACGTTCGCCGCGCCGACCGAGCACCCGCTGTACCTCGCGCTGTGCGCGCTGCTGTCGCTCGCGGGCGACGGCGCCGACCGCCTGCTCGTGCTCGTGACGGTGCTGAGCCTCGTCGCGCTGACCGCCGGCTCCTATGCGCTCGGCCGGGCCCTGTTCGGCGTCTGGCCGGCGGTTGCCGGCGCGCTGTTCGTCGGCTCGAGCTTCGCCTTCTTGCTGTACGCGGTGCGGGCGTTCGTCGACGTGCCGTTCCTGGCGCTCGTCGTCTGGGCGGCGGCGCTGGAGGCGGCGCGGCCGCGCCGCGGGCTCGCGCCGATGGCGCTGCTGGCGACGGCCGGACTGCTGCGCCCGGAGGCGTGGGTGCTGGCGGGGCTGTACTGGCTGTGGGGTCTGGCCGGACGCGCCACGCGCGAGCGGCACCGCCATCCGTACCGCGCCGAAGCGGCGCAGCGCGAGCACGAGGC
>JAWVGK010000420.1:0-2805 GCA_033855155.1 Solirubrobacteraceae bacterium
CGTGTGCTTCGTCGTCGGCGGCCACCTCGGCCTCGACCTCGACGCCGTCGACCACCGCTTCTCGCTCGGGCCGCTGACGCTGCCCCACCAGCTCGCGCGCGTCGTGCTGCTCGAGCAGCTCTACCGCAGCCACAAGATCCTCGCCGGCGAGCCCTACCACTACTGATGCCCGGCGACGACCAGGAGCGCCTCGAGCGCTTCACGACGATGAGCCCGCGGCTGCGCGGCCGCGAGGACCTGCTCGCCTTCACGCGCCGCCTCGGCCAGCTCGGCGTCATGATCGGCGTGCTGCTCGCGGCGGGCACGATCGGCTTCGTCGCGACGACGAGCGCGACGCCGTGGGACGCCTTCGTCCTCGCGCTCGACACTGTCGCGACCGTCGGCTCGATCCCGGCGCCGACGGGCATCGGCGCGCAGCTCGTGAAGGTCGGGCTGATCGTCTTCGGCGTCGGTACGCTCTTTTACGCCCTCGTCTCCGTGGCGGAGTTCTTCGTCGCCGGCCACCTCGGCGAGATCCTCGCCGAACGGCGCACCCAGAAGATGATCGACGCGCTCTCCGACCACTACATCATCTGCGGGTTCGGGCGGGTCGGGCGCCAGGTCGCCCGCGACCTCGACGGCGCCGGCTCGCGCTACGTCGTGATCGACTCCAACCCCGCCAGCCGCGAGGTCGCCACGGCCGCCGGCGTGCGCTTCCTCGAGGGTCCGCCGTCGGATGACGAGCTGCTGCGCGCGGCGGGCATCGAGCGCGCCCGCGCGCTCGTCGCGTGCATGGACTCCGACGCCGAGAACATCTTCACGACCCTGACCGCGCGCGAGCTGCGCGCCGACATCGCGATCATCGCGCGGGCGTCCGTCGAGGACTCCGAGAAGAAGCTCAAGCGCGCCGGCGCCGACCGCGTGATCTCCCCGTACAAGGCCAGCGGCACGGAGATGGCGCGCCTGGCGCTGCACCCGCAGGTCAGCGGTACCGTCGATGTCGCGGCCGAGTACCGCATGGAGGAGATCGAGGTCGGCGCGGGCTGCGACGGCGTCGGCCAGACGATCGGCGAGGTGCGCGGCGGGGCGTTCATCGTCGGCGTGCGCCACGCCGACGGGTCGTTCCTGCCGGTGCCGGCGGCCGAGACGAAGCTCGGGCCCGGCGACGTCGTGATGGCGCTCGGGACGCCGAAGACGCTGACGCGCCTGGAGGCGCTGTTCGTGTCGTCGTCGGGCCGCGGCGCCGTCGCCGGGTGACCGCGCGCGGCCGGTTCGCGCGCGGGCAGTGGTTACGCTGGGACGCGTGGAGACCCCGCTCACCCAGCTGCGGGCCGCCGTGCGCGCGGCCTCCGGCGCCGTCTCGGGCGCCAACGGCGCGCCGCGCGCCGCGCCGACGCTCGAGCGCCCGAGGAAGGCCGGCTTCGGCGACTACGCGACGAACGCCGCGATGCTGCTCGCGCCGCTCGCCGGCGCGCCGCCGCGCGAGGTCGCGGCGCAGCTCGCCGAGGAGCTCGGCGTGCAGCTCGGCAGCGCGCTGGACCGCGTCGAGGTCGCCGGCCCCGGGTTCCTCAACCTCTTCCTGTCGGACGCGTGGTGCGTGCAGGCGCTCGACCACGTCCTCGCCGCCGGCGACGCGTTCGGCGGCGGTGGCGCCGATCCCGCCGAGCGCATCAACGTCGAGTTCGTCTCGGCCAACCCGACGGGGCCGCTGACCGCCGCCAGCGGACGCCACGGCGCCTTCGGCGACGCGCTCGTGCGGCTGCTGCGCTTCCGTGGCCACGAGGTCGGCGCCGAGTACTACTTCAACGACGCAGGCACGCAGATCGACAAGCTTGGCGAGTCGATCCGCGCCCGGGCTCGCGGCAAGGACGTACCGGAGGGCGGCTACGAGGGCGACTACGTGCGGGAGTTGGCGGAGCGCATTCCCGGCGCCGCCGAGCTCGACGCGTCCGAGCTCGCGCGCCGCGGCGTCGAGCTGATGTTCGAGCGCATCAAGGCCGTGCTGCGGCGCTACCGCGTCGAGTTCGACGTCTTCTTCAGCGAGGGGCAGCTGCACGCCGGCGAGCCGTCGGCGATCGCGACGGCGCTCGAGCGCCTCGACGCGGCGGGACGGCTGTACCGCGCGGACGGCGCGCTGTGGCTGCGCACGACGGAGTTCGGCGACGACAAGGACCGCGTGCTCGTGCGCTCCAGCGGCCAGACGACGTACTTCGCCGCCGATGTCGCGTACCTCGCCGACAAGCTCGGGCGCGGCTTCGAGCGGCTGATCCTGCCGCTCGGCGCCGATCACCACGGCTACCTTGGGCGCATGCGCGCGGCGCTGGCCGCGCTCGACGCCGATCCGGACTTCCTCGAGCTGCCGATCCTGCAGTTCGTACACGTGATCGAGCGCGGCGAGCGCGCGAAGATGTCCAAGCGCCGCGGCGACTTCGTGACGCTCGAGGAGCTGATCGAGACGATCGGCGTCGACGCGACGCGCTACTTCATGCTGCAGCGCTCGCATGACACGATGGTCGACCTCGACCTCGACCTCGCGCGCGAGCAGTCCGGCGAGAACCCGGTCTACTACGTGCAGTACGCGCACGCCCGCATCGCCTCGATCCTCGCGAAGGCCGGCGAGCAGCGCGTGGCGGCGGCGCTCGCGGAGGCCCGCACGCTGACCGTCACGCTCGAGCCGTCCGAGCGGACGCTGATCAAGAAGCTGCTGGCGTTCGGCGAGGAGGTCGAGGAGGCGGCCGCGCGGCGCGCGCCGCACCGCATCACGGCGTACGTGCTCGAGCTCGCGCAGACGTTCACGGCGTTCTACCGCGACTGCCAGGTGCTCGG
>JAWVGK010000421.1:0-17552 GCA_033855155.1 Solirubrobacteraceae bacterium
GACTACGTCACCGTCGCGGACTCCTCGACGCTCGAGCCCAGCCACATCTCCGTCGGAGCCGTCGTGCGCGCGCCGACGTCGCCGGGCGCATTCCGCTACGTCGTGTCCAAGGGCGCGCTGGAGTGCCAGACGGCGTCCTACGGCCTGTACACCGGCGCCGACGGCGGACTGCGGTTCTACGTCTCCAACGGCGTCGAGTCCGTCCTCTCTCCGGACGCCGGAAGCCAACTCTGGGACGGCGCCTGGCACGTCGCGCTCGGGACGTTCGACGGCGGCGTCGTGCGGCTGTTCGTCGACGGCCATCAGATCGCCACCGGCACCCCGACAAGCCTCACCCTCGCCTACAACTTCCCGACCAACGACAACTTCTACATCGGCGACTACCGCGGCAGCTGCGCCAACCCACTCGGCTTCATCGGCGACGTCGACGCCGTCGCAGTCGCCAACAGGGCCTTCGACTGGTCGGGAACCTGACCCGGGGTCGACGAGAGACCTCGACGCCTCCTCGGGGATCGCCGCCTCGAGGAGGCCCGCCAAACCTCAGCCGGCGGCGGCCGGGGTCGCCACGCGAAATCGCCGCACGTGCAGCACGTAGCGCTCGTCCAGCTGCTCCAGCGGACCGGTGACCGTCGCTCGCCCGCCGTTCGCGAGCGGGGCAACCGCCGCGAGGTCGTCGTACGCGGAGGCCTCGCTCGCCTTCAGCGGCTGCGGTGCCGCGGAGAGCGCATCCCAGTGGATCTTCTCCTCCGGGGCGAGCGCCGCGAGCTGCACCGAGTGCTTCCCCGTCGCGAGGAAGAGCGCGCCGTCGCGGGACTCGATCTCGCCTTCGAGGCTGACCTCCACGCCGCGCAGGTCGTAGCTGCCGTTGGCGATGCGCGTGAACTGGACGTCCCATGCCGTCAGCGCCGGCAGCCGGTCGTCCTCCAGGTAGACCGTCGCCGTCGAGCTGCCGACGTTCGGGATCGGATCGACGTAGCGCACGCCCTCGAGCCCGTGCAGGGCCTCCTCGGCGCCGCCCCAGCAGGCCCCGATGCCGTACGGGCATCTCCCGGTCAGGCCCACCACCACCCGGGTTCCCTCGGCGGCATCGACCACGGCGGCGCTGCGCTCGACGTCGGTCATGAACAGCTCGTCGTCTGCGGCCGGGCTGGCGCTCAGCATGTCGGCGTCAGTTGCGGCCGTGGCGACGTCGCGCGCGGCGTAGGCGGGCCCCACCCTGAGGATCTTCGCGACCGACGGCACGCCCGCCGTGGTGAGGATGAACAACATGTAGTGCCCGGGAGGCGTCGCGTTGCGTGAGTCGGGCGCGGTCACCAGCAGCTCGCCGTCGGCGGGCACGAACGCGGGGAAGTTGATCAGCTGGTTCATGTTGACCGCGTGCGTCACGGACGAGAGCCTGACCAAGCTGACCTTGTCGATGTCGTGCGCCTGGTCGGTCTTCACGGTGTACGTCCCGCCGTACGTCACGAGCTCGGGCGCCTCGGAGATCACCGGCCGCTCGCCCTTGAAGAGGTAGGACGGTGAGAAGATCTGCCCGTTGCGGTGGTTGTCCTCGGGGAAGTTCTCCTCGCCGGAGCCCGGCCACGGCGCGTACTCGCCGCTGCCCGCGCTGAGCACGGTCGCATCCGGGAGCAGCACGGCCGTCGCGTGGTAGCAGCGGTCGACCTTCTCGGCCGCGAGCTGCGTCCACTTCCCGGTCTGCGGGTCCCACGACTCGGCAACGTGGACGGTCGCGCCGCGTGTCAGATCGTTGAACCCGTTGCCCGGGCCGCCGCCGCCGCGCGTCCCGCCCGTGACGAGCACCGTGCCATCGGGCAGGATCGTCGCGTTGTGGTGACGGCGGGGGAAGCTCATCGGGTCCGTGGCCACCCACTGAGGATCGTCCTGCACGAGACCGTCGCGCAGTCGGAGATCGATGATCTCGGCATTGGCCGTCGGCACATACCCGTCGCTCTCGGGCGCGTTGCCGCCACCGATGTAGATGATCCTGTCGCGGTCGTACATGACCGACGGGCAGTAGTCGCGGCGACCGTTGAGGCGGCCGTCGCCCGCGATCCGCGTCCAGGTTCCGTTGTCCTTGGAGATGTCCAGCGTCCAGGTCCCCTGGAGGCTGCCCGTCATGCACAGCAGGCCGCTCGACAGGACGTGGATCCGTGGGTACAGCTCGAACGCCTGGATGAGTGCCAGCATCGGCCATCCGGGGCCGTGGAGGTCGAGCCATTTGCCGTCGCGCCACACCTGGGGAACCTCGTTCATCGCGTGTTCCTCGGCCACGGCGCCGGACAGCACGAGGACGTCGCCGTCGGGCAGGCTCGTCGCCGTCGGGTACCAGCGTCCGTCGTTCATCAGGGGCTGCGCGGTCCAGGTGTTCTTCTCGACGTCGTAGATCGTGGCCTGCTGGAGGCCCTCGCCGTCGAACAGGTGGCCTCCCACGACCAGCAGTCGCCCGTCGGGCAGGAACGTGTGACCCGCGCAGAACATGTTCACGGTCGTCTTGCCGTTGGCGAGCATCGGCTGCGGCGTGGTCTTGTACTCGTCCGCGGTGCCGCGCTTGTGTGGATCCCAGACGTACGGCGTGCACTCGTGTGAGTTGATCGTCTGCGCGGGCCGGTCGCGCCTGCCCCACATCAGCACACGGCCGTTGGGCAGCACATGGGCATGGACGGCGGTGTTGCGCAGCTCGAAGAGCTCGCTCCACGAGCCATACGTCGCGTTCGCCTCGACCGTGAAGGTGAACGGATGCTCGTGCGCATCGCTCTCCTCGGCGGTCGTGCTCGACCTGTCCTCCTGCGCCCTCACCCAGGTCTCGCCGCGCTTGGAGGCCTCCTGATAGCGAACGCAGATGCAGTACTCCACGATGTCGCCCGCGTGGAGCAGGCCGGCGGCGAGCTTCGCGACGAAGTACTCGCTGTTCTTCGTAGCGGGTGCGGTCAGGTCCCCGATCACACAACCGACGTGCGACTTCGTCGTGCTCACGCACACGCCCGTGGTGTCGCACTCGCCGTTGGTCTGGCCGCGGCTGGCGAACTCCACCGGCTGATGCTCCCACGCGGTCCAACTGTTCTCGCGCCGGTACCTGAAGTGGACCGCGCTGCTCGCTATGTCGACGTCCGCGCCTCTGTCTCCCTGGAACTCGTTGCCGACGAAGATCTCGATCGCGGTCCCGGGTACCACCGCTCCGACCGGGTCGCGCATGCCCCCGCGCCGGTACGGCTGGGCCGACGTCGGTATGTGCCATGCATTGCCAAGGCTTGCCATCCGTCAACACTCTCCTCGTTCATGCTCAAGATTGCACTACTCGATCGTGCCGCGAGGCGCCGCTGCCCGGCGCCCCACGGTCCTCTCGCGTCGGCCGTGCAGGACTGCTCACTGCTTCGTCAGCGTGGCCACGGAGATGTGTGGCCAGAGGATGCCGTCGAAGTCGAGCATGACGTTCTGCACGTATTGCAGTTGCAGGAAATCCAGGCTGACCTCGTCGTCGTTCAGCAGCACCGTGCCCTGCACGCGCTCGATCCAGAAGACCGCGTCGAGCGATACCGGGTCGACGTCGGACGGGATGTTGCTGATGCCACCACCCGTGCCGGTTGACACGGTCAGCGGCACCGTCTCCACGACCGTCTGCCCCCTGGCCTCCTGCGCCGCGAGCGAGTCCCTGAGAGCCTGGCTTGGATCCTGGACGTACTCCCGCTTGTACGCCGCCGGGCGCACCGTCTCGTTCTCGTCGTCCTCGGCGTCGCGGTAGGCCTTCAGGTAGGGCTTGTTGCCGATCGGGTGCCCCGCGTGACCGATCGGCGTGGACGGCGTCGGCTCGATCTTCGGAGGGCCCGGATGCTTGGCGCTGCTGCCGGTCGCCAGCAACGAGTTGCCGTGGGGAATCGTGCTCTGGCGCGCGATCTCGGCCTTGTCGTGCGATGCCTTCGAAGCAGGCACGTTGAGCCAGAGTCCGGGCTCGATGTGCAGCGGCTCGTGGGTCACGCCGTCGGCGATCAGCTGCAGGTAGCGCAGCCCGTGTATGTGGATGTCCTTCTGCGTGAAGCCGCGATTGGGCACCGCGGCGCCAATCGGCGTGAACTCGAGGATCTCGACCGTCGTGTTGAGCTTCAGGCGGAACGTGGGCCTGTCGAGGTGAAACACGGGGAGCGCGATGAGGTTGAAGCCGGTCCCCACCCATGTGCCGTCGAGATCCGCGAGGCGCCCGAGCGTGTGGCTCGTCTCCACCCCGGCCAGACCGGGCCGCGCGTTGGTGTAGACCTCGGTGAGCGCGATCTCGTCCATCAACACGCCTCCGGCGTCGCCGGCTCGGAGAAGCAGCCGCTCGTGCACCTGCCGCGTCGTGACCTTCGATCGCCGAATACGTCGCTCGCAACCATCCGAGCAGTCGATCCCGAAGCCCCCGCGACAGGCGAGATCAGCACAGCGTGAATTGCCATGGTGAAAGCCCCCCAGTGCCTTCCTTGGCAGACAAAGTGATTTGCGTCACGAGGGTAGAGGATCGCGTGCCCTCCCGCAAACCTCTTGCCTTCTCCTGATTGGTGAGCATCGTCGACTGACCACCGGCCGCGGAGGCGCCGCTGTTGCGCGTACCGGCGCGACCCCTCCAGGCGCACGCGGGTGTAGGCTGCGTTCGAGGAGAGGAGCAACGCGTGTCCCGCGCGTACAGACACGAGCTGAACGCCAGCACCCTGCGGCGCGGTGAGCTGCAGCTGGAGTTTCGCGAAGTGGGGCTCGCGTTCGGCGGCGTGCGCGCGCTCGAGGACGTCTCGCTCGAGGTCCGCCAGGGTGAGATCCATGCCGTGATCGGGCCCAACGGCGCCGGCAAGACGAGCCTGCTCAACTGCACCAGCGGCCTCTACCGACCGCAGACCGGGTCGATCGTGCTGCACGACGGCGAGGCAGCTCACGAGCTGCAGCGCACGCGGCCCAGCCGGATCGCGCGCCTGGGCGTCGCGCGCTCGTTTCAGAACATCGAGCTGTTTCGCCACATGACGGTGCTCGACAACCTCATGCTCGGGCGCCACGTGCACATGAAGCAGCGCGTGTTGGCGTCACTCGTGTACTTCGGCCCCGCGCGCAGGCAGGAGATCGAGCATCGCGAGCTGGTCGAGGAGGTCATCGACCTGCTGGAGATCGAGGCGGTGCGCAAGCGCACGATCGACGGCCTGCCCTACGGCGTTCGCAAGCGCGTCGAGCTCGGCCGTGCGCTGTGCATGCAGCCGTCGATCCTGCTGCTCGACGAGCCGATGGCGGGCATGAACGCCGAGGAGAAGGAGGACATGGCGCGCTACGTCCTCGACGTCAACGAGATCGCGGGCGTGACGACCGTGCTCGTCGAGCACGACATGGGCGTCGTCATGGACCTCTCGACGCGCGTCACGGTGCTGGACTTCGGGCGCGTCATCGCGGACGGCACGCCGGCCGAGGTCTCCGTCGACCGCAACGTCGTCGAGGCATACCTCGGCGACGCGCATGCGACCGAGGAGCCACAGCCCGCGTGAGCGGCGACGCCGCCGTCGACACGACGTTCCCCCGTCTGCTGTGCCAGCTCGCCGCGCAACGCCCCGCTGCTCACGCCTTGCGCGAGAAGCGCCTGGGGATCTGGCAGCCGATCACGTGGGCGCAGTACGAGCAGCGCGTGCGCCACGTCGCCCAGGGTCTCGCCACGCTGGGCTTCGAGCGCGGGGAGACGCTCGCGATCCTCGGCGACAACCGCCCGGAGTGGCTGATCGCCGAGCTCGCCGCCCAGTCGCTCGGCGGCAGCGCGCTCGGCCTGCATCCCGACGCCGGCGTCGAGGAGCTGGCGCGGCTGCTCGCGCAGGCGCACGTGCGCTTCGTCGTGGTCGAGGGCCAGGAGCAGGTCGACAAGCTCGTCGAGCTCGAGCGACGGGGCGCCATCGACGCCGTCGAGCACGTCGTCTACTACGACGCGCGCGGGCTCGGCGGCTACGGGCAGCCCTACCTCTCCGCGTTCGCGGACGTCGAGCGCTGGGGATCGCGGTGGGAGCCGGGCTGGTTCGAGGCGCAGGTGCGCCAGGGCCGGGCAACCGACGTGGCGTTCGTCTGCCCGACCGCGGGCACGGCCCGCGAGCCGAAGCTGGTATCGCTCACGCACGCGAACCTGCTCTGGACGGCGGCGGGCCTGCTGTCCGACGACCCGATCGCCGCCGGTGACGAGTGCTTCAGCTTCCTCCCGCTGGCCTGGGTCGGCGAGCAGGTGATCGCGCTCGCGTGCTCGCTGCGATCGGCGCTCACGCTGAACTTCCCCGAATCGGCCGCGACGGTCCAATCAGACCTGCGCGAGATCGGGCCGCGCGTGCTGCTGTGCCCTCCGCGGATCTGGGAGAGCATGCTCGGGCAGGTCCAGGTGCGCATCGGCGACAGCGGCTGGCTCAAGCGCCGGGCGTTCGACTGGGGGATCGCGATCGGCAGGCGGGACGCGGCGGCCCGCTCGCACGACGGCGACGTCGCGCGCCCCCGATGGCTGCAGCTCGCGCTGGCGCGGTTCGTCGCGCTGCACCCGGTGCGCGAGCAGCTCGGCCTGACGCGCATCCGGCGGGCGTACAGCGGCGGCGCGCCGCTGGACCCCGAGGTCGCGGGCTTCTTTCGCGCGATCGGCGTGAACCTCAAGCAGTTCTACGGGCAGACGGAGAGCTGCGCGATCGCCGTCGTGCAGCGCGACGGCGAGATCCGCCCGCAATGCGTCGGGACCCCCCTCCCCGGCACCGAGCTGCGAATCGCCGCCGACGGCGAGATCCTGCTGCGCTCGCCGGCGGTGTTCGCGCGCTACCACCGCGGCGAGCCGCCGACGACCGGCACGCTGCGCGACGGGTGGCTGCACACCGGCGACGCGGGTCACGTCGACGACGACGGGCAGCTCGTCGTCGTCGACCGCATGGCGGACATCGTGCACGCGCCCGACGGGACGCGCTTCGGCCCGACGCTCGTGGAGCGCAAGCTGCGGCTGTCGCCGCACGTGGCCGAGGCCATCGCCCTGAGCGGCGGCGCGCGGCCGTACGTCACGGCGATGATGTCGATCGACGCCGGCAACGTCGGCGCGTGGGCGCAGCACGGCCACCTCGGCTTCTCGACCTACGCCGAGCTCGCGCAGAGGCCCGAGGTCTACGAGCTCGTCGCCGAGCACGTCGCGCGCGTCAACCGCGATCTGCCGGCGGCCGCGCGGGTCCGGCGCTTCGTGCTGCTGCACCGCCCGCTCGACGGCGACGACGGGCGCGAGCTGACCCACACGCGCACGCTGCGCCGCGCGATCGTCGACGAGCGCTACGCGGACGTCGTCGCCGCCCTGTACGCGGACGCCTCACACGTCACGGTCGCGCTCGCCGCGACGGGCGCGAACGGGGCGCCGCCAGCGGCTGCGAACGGGGCGCGGCCGGCGGCCGCGAACGGGGCGCCGGAGGCCGCGAACGGGGCGCGGCCTGAGGCCGCGATCACGCTCGCGATCCGCTCGATGGACGGTGCCGGCCCCGCCGCCGCGCCCGCAGCGCGCACGCGCCAGGTCGCCAGGAGCGCCTGAGGCCCGATGGAGACGTTCATCCAGCTCACGATCAACGGCCTGTCCAACGGCGCGATCCTCGCGCTCGCCGCGCTCGGCTTCGTCCTCATCTACAAGGCGACCGGCGTCATCAACTTCGCGCAGGGCGAGTTCCTGCTGATCGCCGGCTTCGTGATCTGGTTCATGCTGGTGGAGGTCGGATCGCCGTGGTTCGTCGGCGTCGGCGTCGCGATCGTGGTCGCGATCGCGCTGGGGCTGGTCATCGAGCGGGTCATCCTGCGGCCGATGGTGGGCCAGCCGGTTATCTCGGTGATCATGGTCACCATCGGGCTGTCGGCGGTGCTCGGAGCGATCGTGCAGATCATCTGGGGCACGCGCCCGCGTGCGTTTCCGGAGTTCATCCCGGCCGGGTCCGTCGAGCTCTTCGGTGCGACCGTCCCGGAGAACCGGCTGTGGGCGATCGGGATCGTGGCCGTCGCGCTCGCCGGCTTCACGACCTTCTACTCGCGCTCGCGCGAGGGCATCGCGATGCGCGCCGTCGCCGACGACCAGCAGGCCGCGCTGGCGCAGGGCATCAGCCTGCGGCGCACGTTCGCGCTCGCCTGGGCGCTCGCCGGCGTCAGCGCCGTCTTCGGCGGCGCGCTCGTGACGAACCTCGTCGGCGTCTCGGGCGCGATCTCGAGCTTCGGGCTGCTCGTGTTCCCGGTCGTCATCGTCGGCGGGCTGGACTCGGTCGGCGGCGCGGTCGCCGGCGGGGCGATCATCGGCCTGCTGTCCTCCTACACCGGCGGCTACGTCGGCGGCGGGCTGGAGACGGTGATCCCGTACATGGCGCTGCTGGCGATCCTGCTGGTCCGGCCCTACGGCCTCTTCGGCCAGACCAGGATCGAGCGGGTCTGAGCATGGCCGCCGCGACCGGCATCCACCACACGACCTATGGCGCCGACCTCGCCCTGCGACACACGCGCGCCGAGCACGCCCGCCTGGCGCTGATGCTCGTCGCGCTCGTCGCGCTGCCGTTCCTCGTCTCCCCCTACTGGCTGACGATCGTCAACCAGATCGGCATCGCCGTGATCGGGGCCATCGGCCTGAACATCCTCGTCGGCTTCACGGGCCAGATCTCGCTCGGTCAGGGCGGCTTCCTGGCGGTGGGCGCCTACACGAGCGGGCTGCTCGCCGCGAGGTCCGGCTTCCCGTTTCCGCTCGACATGGCCGCGGCCGTGCTCGTCACGGCCGTGATCGGAACGCTGTTCGGGCTGCCCGCGCTGCGCCTGAAGGGGCTGTACCTCGCGATCGCGACGCTCGCGTCCCAGCAGATCATCCTGTGGGTCGTCACCCACTGGGACGCCGTCACCGGCGGCACGTCGGCGCTCGTCGTGCCGCCGGCCGTGCTGCTCGGCTGGCAGATCAACGGCGACATGAGCTGGTACTGGGTGATCGCGGCGCTCGCGACCCTTGCGACGCTCGCCGCCACGAACCTCATGCGCACTGGCATGGGCCGCGCGTTCGTCGCGATCCGCGACCACGACGTCGCCGCCGAGGTGATCGGCGTCGATCCGTTTCGCTACAAGATGCTGGCGTTCTTCGTCGCGTCGGCGTTCGTCGGCCTCGCCGGGGCGCTGACCGCGCGCTACAACCTCATCGTCACGTGGGAGCGCTTCACCTTCGACGTGTCGATCCTGTACCTGGCGATGATCATCGTCGGCGGGCTGGGGTCGATCTCCGGTGCGATCTACGGCGCCGCGTTCATGATCGCCGTGCCCGCGTGGATCGAGGACCTCAGCCGCAACCTGTCCGGTCTCGCCTTCCTGCAGCCCGACATGCCGGCGATCCAGCAGCTGATCTTCGGCGCGACGATCGTGCTGTTCCTCGTCTTCGAGCCGCGCGGGCTCGCGCGCGTCTGGCAACGAGTACAGGAGTACTTCCGGCTATGGCCATTCCGTTGACCAGCCGGCTACACAAGGGAGCAACATGAGCAGCAAGTGGATTCGGACGACGGCCGCCGCGGCGGCAATCGTCTTGGCGGGGTCGATCACGGCCTGCGGCAGCGACGACACGAGCAGCGGTGGCAGCGGCAGCGACCAGACCGTCAAGGTCGGCGGCATCTTCGACCTGTCGGGTGCGACGGCCGACGTCGGCACGCCGTACGCCGACGGCATCAAGGGCTTCGTGAAGGACTACGACCGGCAGGGCGACGGGCCGAAGATCGAGCTCACCTCCGAGGACTACAAGTACGACGTCGCGGTCGCCGAGCGTCTGTACTCGCGCCTGAAGAGCGACGGCGTGGTGGCGATCCAGGGCTGGGGAACGGGCGACACCGAGGCGCTGCGCGTCAAGATCACGGCCGATCGCCTGCCGTTCATGTCGGCCTCCTACGCCGAGACGTTGACCAAGCCGTCGGACACGCCGTTCAACTTCGTCGTCGCGACGTCCTACTCCGACCAGATGCGCATCGCCCTGAAGTGGATCGACGAGCAGTCCAGCGGCGCCCAGGTGGCCTCGTTTCACCACGACTCGCCGTTCGGCGAGTCGCCGCAGAAGGCGGGCGCGCAGACGGCCAAGCAGCTGCACCTCGGCTTTCAGTCCTACGCGATGCCGGCGGAGGCGACCGACTACGTGCCACAGCTGCGTCGGGCGCAGTCGCAGGGCGCGAAGTTCGTCGTCATCCAGAACGTCGCGACGCCCGCCGCCCAGCTCGCCAAGAACATCGCCGAGCAGAAGCTCGACATGAAGGTCGTCTGCCTGAACTGGTGCGGCGACGAGCTGTTCGTCGACCTCGCCGGCAAGGCGGCCGCCGGCACCGTCGGCGTCATGCCGTGGGCGCCCGCGAGCGTCAAGGCCGACGGCCTGGCCCAGCCGCGGACGTACCTGTCCAAGAGCGGCGGCAGCCTCGACAAGCAGGGCCTGCACTACGTCCAGGGCTGGTACACGATGGCCCTCATGGCGGAGGGGATCAAGCGCGCCGCCGGCAAGGGCAAGGTCACCGGCGAGTCGATCAAGCAGGCGCTCGAGCAGATGGACGCCTTCGACACCGGCGGCGTCTCGGCGCCCGTGGACTTCACGGCGACGTCGCATGCCGGCATGAAGGGCTCGAAGCTGTACGTCGTCAAGGACGGCAAGTGGTCGGCGCTGACGAAGCTCGAGAACGCCTCGTGAGCCAGCCGCACGGCGGGGCCGCCTCGCGCGGCCCCGCCACGGCGGTCGAGGCCGTCCTCGAGCTCGACGACGTGGAGGTGATCTACGACGAGGCGATCCTCGTCCTGCGCGGCTTCTCGATGGCGGTCCGGCGGGGGCAGATCGTCGCCCTGCTGGGGTCCAACGGGGCCGGCAAGTCGACGACGCTGAAGGCCATCTCCGGGCTGCTGCCGTCGGAGAACGGCGCGATCTCGCGGGGCTCGATCCGCTTCGAGGGCAGCGAGCTGCGCCACCGCGACGCCGCCGACATCGTGCGCGGCGGCCTCTCCCAGGTGATGGAGGGCCGGCGCGTGTTCGGCCACCTCACGGTCGAGGAGAACCTCGTCGCGGGCGCCTACACGCGCCGCGACGGCTACCGCGACGACATCGAGCTGGTCTACGACTACTTTCCGCGGCTGCGCGAGCGCCGCTCCGCCGGCGCCGGCTACCTGTCGGGCGGCGAGCAGCAGATGCTCGCGATCGGACGCGCACTGATGAGCCGGCCGCGGATGCTCATGCTCGACGAGCCGTCGCTGGGCCTGGCCCCCCTGCTGGTCGCGGCGACGTTCGAGATGATCCAGCGCCTGAACCGGGAGCTCGAGACGACGATCCTCGTCGTCGAGCAGAACGCGCGCCTGGCGCTCGCGATCGCCGACCACGGCTACATCATGGAGAACGGCCGGATCGTGCTCGCGGGCCCCGCCGACGAGCTGCGTCGCAACCCCGCCGTGCAGGAGTTCTACCTCGGCCTCAGCGACTCCGGCGAGCGCCGTCGCTACCGCGACGTCAAGCACTACAAGCGCTGCAAGCGCTGGCTGTAGCTGTTCGTGCTCTGGACGCGCTCAGATCATGAGCGCCAGAGCAGCAGCAGCCAGCGCTGTGCGAGCTGCAGGATGCCGTCGGCGTCGCGATGTGCGTGCAGGCCGGTGGCGTCGCCGCCTGCCGCCTCGGCCGTCAAGGCGCCGAGCACCGCGTCGCGCGCGGCCGGCGGTGGCGCTGCCTGCGTCAGCCAAGCCTCGACCGCCATCGCCTGGCGGCGCACGTCGACGGTGAGCCGCCCCTCCCCCAGTCCGGTCATCATCGAGGACGCCTCGGCATCGGTGAAGGCGTGGGTGTGGGAGGGGTCGCGCAGGATCTCGAGCTCGTCGTGCCGTCCTCCGCCGTTGGCCATGTCGATCACCGCGACGAGGCCGCCAGGGCGCGCCACCCTCGCCATCTCGCGCAGCACGGCACGTTGATCGGGAAGATGATGGAAGGCGAAGCGGCTGACGACGACGTCGAACTCGTCGTCGGCGAACGGCATCGCCGCCGCGTCGGCTTCGACGAACCGCACGTTCTGCGGTGCGACCTGCTGACCCGCGTCCAAGAGCTCCCGCGTGAGGTCGAGCACGGTGAACTCCCGTGCCTGGTCTGCCAGCGCGCGCGAGAGATGGCCGGCTCCGCCGCACACGTCGAGCACGCGATCCGAGGCTTCGAGCGTCAGCGCGTCACCGATCCAGCTTGCGATCGACTCGTTGCCAAAGAAGGACCCGCTCGCCGCGAACGAGGGCGCTTGGCGAACGAACTCGCGGCGCACCACGTCCTCGTGCGACGGGCGGGGCGGCGGTGGATCGCTGGACGACGCGCTGGTCATGGTCAGCAGCACTTCTCTCGAGGTCGATGATCACGGGTGCGTCGACTATCGGACCGCCGGCGCCTGCGCGCATCCGGGAGACCCCCGGAACCGAGCTGCTGGGATGAGGAGCTGCGCCGCCTCGATCGCGCGCGGCGCCATTGCTCGCCTCAGCTCGACGACGCGCGATCGGGCGGTGGATGGAGGGACCGCGCGACTTGCGCACGGGAGCTGGCGCCGAGCTTGACGAAGATGCTGCGCAGGTGTGACTCGATCGTCTTCTCGGAGAGAAACAGGTGGGCGGCGATCTCGCGGTTGGTGCGGTGCTCGCAGACCAGGAGCGCCACCTCGCGCTCGCGGCCGCTGAGGGCCGCAACGCCGACGCTTCCGGATGGCGCCCGCTGCCCGCTGCGGCTCACGCGGCGCCCGATGCGGCGCAGCTCGCGGACGGACTGCTCGCGACAGCGCTGCGCGCCGCACGCCGCGAACTCGGCTTCGGCCACGCGGAGCAGCTCCCCGGCTCGTGCGCGAGCGCCATCGGCCGCATGGGCGCGCCCGCTGAGCAGGTGTGCGCGCGCGGCCTCGATGCGGGCGCTGCATGCCGCGGCGTGTTCGGCCGCGGCCTCCGCGAGCACCGCAGCAGCACCGGCGTCCCCGCGCGCCAGCAGAACCTCGGCGCCAGAGCGGTCAGCGAACGCCTGCGAGATGGGAACACCGAGGGCCGCGGCGACCGCTGCGCTGCGACGTGCCCAGCCGGCGGCCGCCTCGTGGTGTTCGAGCCCGAGCTCGGCCCGGGCGAGCACGTCCCACACCAGCGGACGGCCGGCGACGAACCACAGCGGCAGGTCGGGCCCACCGAGGCTCTCGAGCAGCAGGTCGATGGCGCGCTGGTGCGCGCCGGCCTCGACGAGGGCGCCCGCGCATCGCCAAGCGGCCGTCCCGATGAGCGGGGACATGTTCAGCGCCCGCGTCGCGACCACGGCCTGCTGTCCGGCATCGACCGCGAGCTCGATCCGACCCGCCTCGGTGAGCGCGGCGCAGCGCGCCGTCTGCGCCCAGACCAGGGCCATCGGCCCAGCGCCGCCAGCGGCTTCGAGGCACTCGTCCGCAAGCTCGAGCGCGTCCGCGAGCCGCCCGAGCACGCACAGGACGTTGGACCTGCCGCTCATGAGCCCCATCAGGAGATGGTTGCGTCCACCTCGCCGCGAGAGGGCCGTGCCCCTCGCGAAGTGCCGCTCGGCCTGCTGGAAGCGGCCCATCATCCAACCCGACATCGCGAGGTAGTAGACCGTGTCGGGAAAGCCGGCGAGGTGGTGGTCGTCGAGCGTCGACAACAGCCGCGCCGCGTCGTCGTAGGCGGCGTTGGCCGCCGCTGTCTCGCCCGCGACGAACCGCCCGAGGCTCAGCAGCGCGGTGCCCCCGACCTGCAGCCCGGGGTCCATGAGCGCCCTCCCGATGTCGAGCGCGCGCTGCGCGCAGTCGCACATGAACTGCGGTGGCGCGCCGCTCGCGCTGCACGCCGACAGCTCCAGCTCGACGAGCGCCGTCTCGCGCGAGCCGCCGAGGCACGCATCGCGCGCTGCCAGCAGCCGCCGCAGCGCCTGATCGTGAAGCCCCAGCAGCCGCTCGACGTTCGCGCACCCTGCTACGGCGGCGACGTTCACCCCGCGTTCGTCGCCGGCAGGCGGGTCCACCGCGCGCAGCCACGTCGCGTGGCTGTCGTCGAGCCGGCCGGCGGCGGTCAACGCCGCCGCGACCTCGGGCAGCAGCGCTGGGCTAAGCTCGCTCAGCGCCCCCCGCTCGGGCACGAGTCGCAGCGCGGCCTGCCACCAGCGCGCCGAGCTCTCCGGCGCTCGCCCGGCGGCCGCGGCGCCGGCTTGCGCGAGCAGCTCGATTGCCGCTTCGTCGCCGACCGTCGCGGACTGCTCGATGTGCGTGGCACAGACCATCGGGCCGGCGCCGCGCTCTGCGAGCACCTGTGCGGCGCGGGCGTGAGCCGTCAGTCGCCTGCCGCCCGTGATCGACCCGTATACGGCCTGGCGCACGAGCGGGTGGCGAAAGCGAAACCGCCGCGCGATCGGCGTCTCCCGGATGAGGTCGTTCTCGAGCAGCTCGTCGAGCGCCGACAGGGCTAGCGGCAGCTCGACATCGGCGATGAGCGCGACCACCTGCGGCTCGAACGGTTCACCCGCGATCGCGGCGGCCCGCACGACCTCCTGAGCGGTGGTTGACAACGCCGCGACCTCTTCGGCCAGCACGCTCGCGACGACCTGGGGCACGTGGCCGAGGGGGGCGCCCGCGACCCGCAGCGCGCCGGCGACGATCCCCGGCGCCCGCGCGAGCTGCTCGAGGTAGAAGGGGTTGCCACCACTCTCGCGGTACAGCAAGTCGCGCGCGGCACGACCCCGGACGCCGTCGCCGAGCAGCGCCATCGAATCAGCATGGGTCAGCGGCCCGAGCTCGATGCGCACGATCGGAGCTTCCGGCCGCACGAGCGCGAGCGCGAGCGCGGCCGGTGCGCAGCCGGTTCGGTAGGCGATCGCGAGCAGCAGCGCCGCCCGCGGCGGGCGCAGCAGCAGCGAGGCGAGCAGCTCGCAGGAGGCGGGGTCAGCCCAGTGCAGGTCATCGAGCACCAACACGAGCGGGCGCGCCAGCGCGAGGCGCTCCAGCAAAGCCCGCACCGCGCGGTGAAGCCGGAAGCGCTCGGTCGCGAGGAGCTTCGCCGGTGCGCCGACGATGCCCTCCAGCGACGGGAAGACCGCCGCCAGCTCCGCCGTGCGCTCGATCCCTCGCAGCACCCCCGCGGCATGCGCCGAGGCGACGTGCTCGTCCAACGCATCGATGAACACGCCAAACGGCAACTCGCGTTCGAACTCGGCCGCCCGACCCGTCAAGACCAGCCGCTCGTGGTCGCCGCCGCCGATCGTCCCCAGCAGCGTCGTCTTGCCGATGCCGGCCTCGCCCACGATCTCGACGACGCGCGCTGGCCCACCGCGCGTGACAGAGCGCGCCGCCCGCTCAAGCACCTCGCGTTCCTCGTCACGACCGACCAGTCGCGCTGACGCCGGCGTTGGCATCCGCACCCTCCGAGTTGACCCCCTTGCAGTGTGACCCCGCCTGCAGCGCCTCGCAAACGCGCCGCTGTTCCGGGGGTTTCCCTGATGCGCCCGCCGAGATCCGCATCGATCCTCGACGAGCAGGTCAACAGCAATCCGATTCGCGCCGGCCCCCTGCGTGGGGAGCCGCGCAGAGGGGTCAACGATCATGGCAACTATCATCAACCCGAAGATCTCGGCACAGAAGTCGAGCGCCTCCGGAAATTCCTGGGAGATCACCGTCGAGTACGACGCGACGTTCAGCGCGTACGAGCTCAACCAGGCCAACTTCACCTATCGCGACGGCTTCGTGCTGATGGAGGACGACGACTTCTTCGACGACCAGCTCACCGGAGTGGTCGGCGTGTCGGTGTTCAACCCCACGAAGTCGCCCACGCATCGCACGATGCGCGCGCGCATCGACGGGGAGACGCTGGACACCGAGCTCGGCCAAGAGGAACTGTTCGCGGTGGTCCGCCTGCGGAACCTGGATCTCAACTTCCTCCACCAGACGGTCGCGAGCCCGGTCATGACGCTCTCTCCCTGACGGGAGTCGTACCGATCACCTCGCCCTGCGGAAGGGGCGATCTGCGCAAGACAGCCTGAACGCCTGAGAGAAGGCGTCCCTGAGCGAAACGTTCCATCTACGTCTGGCCGCGGAACGGCGGCCAGACGTAGAAGACCCTGCACGCTCAAGGCTTGGACCGCAGGAACGTCGCGAGCTGGGATCGGTCGAGCATCACGGGCTCGAGCCGCCCGTGCGTGGCCTATCAGACCGCAGCAGCAGCGCCGCCACCCGTGGCACGCGAGCCCTCGCTACCGCCGGAGAGCCACTGATCGAGTCCGGCACGTCACTTGTGCAAAGCTTGCGGGAGTGCCTGCCGGGGTCATGGGCTGACGTGACGGACGTCTGAGCTGGTGGGACCGCGATGCGTCGATGCGATCACGAGAGAGGAATCCAGCATGAGTGACCAGCTCATTCCCGACGGGACCTACCGAGTGCGGGGCCCTGGCGGCCAGCTGACGATGAAGAGCGGTTTTCCCGGCGTGGCGGTGTTGCGGCCTGAGGACGATCCAACCTTCCACTGGAAGGTGGCCTGTGACTCGGGCGCCTACACCCTGCGCAACGTAGCGTCCGGCCTGTACCTCGGAAACGATGGCGATCCCGACGACCCGGCCATGACCGTCAGGGGAACGCGAGAGCCGTTCACCTGGAAGCTGTCCGCTGGCCAGGACGACGACGAGACGACCCACGTCCTGACGCCCGCCGCTTCCGACGATGGTCTGGTGCTGAGCATGAGCCTCCTGCGCATCTTCCCTCCGCTGGTCGCCATCCTCCCGCCGCGCGGCTACAGCACCGTCGAGTGGGCGTTCGATCCCGCGTAGGCGGCCGAGCGCGAGGGACCGATCAACGCCGGGTCGTCTTCTTGACGACGACGGTCAGGCGCTTGGTCCGGGACGTTCCGCCCTTGGGCTTGAACGTCACCGCGACCACGACCTTCACGCCGCGTGCGGTGAGCCCGCGCTTGGCGGCGCGAGTCGGGCGGATCGTCAGCGTCGTGACGCGACCGGCGCGCTTGGCCGTCGCCCGTCCGCGCCCGTACGTGGAGGTGCGCTTGCGCGACAGCCTGCGCGTCGCGACGGCGCGGTAGGCGCCGGCGGCCTTCGCCCGCAGGACGAGCCTGATCGCCCCGCCGGGTCGTGCCTTGGACACCGTCACCGTGAAGCGGTTGCTCGGCGACGAGCCCGACGGCCGTCGAGGGGTGACCGTCGAAGCGGCGCCCAGCGCGGACCGCGGCCCGACCGCCACGTTGCGCGTCGCGCTGCTGGCGTTGCCGAGCGCGTCCGTCGCGGTCACCGTGACCGCGTGATCGCCGGCCGCCGCGAACGCGTGCGAGACGCTCGCGCCCGTCGCCGTCGCCGCGTCGTCGAAGCCCCACACGGTCGACGCGACCGGCGACCAGACGTCCAGCGGCGACAGCGCGAAGCTCGCGGCGGTCCCGGCCGCGAACGTGCCCGGGACGCTCAGGCCGCGCAGCTGCGGCCCCGCGACGTCGTAGCCCGCGGCCTGCACGATCGTGTTGGCGGCGTCCGAGCGCTGCCAGCCGACGACCGCGTCGCCGTCGCCGTCGATGCCGACCTGCGGCGCGATCGCGTCGCGTCC
>JAWVGK010000422.1:0-2818 GCA_033855155.1 Solirubrobacteraceae bacterium
GTCGATCCGCGCGCTCGCGCCGTACGGCAGGCGCCTGCTCGTCGGCGGCGAGGTCAACGTGTCGCGCACGACCGGCCCGAAGGCCAGGCGCCGCACGCAGTCTCGCAACGGGGTCGTCGCGGTCAGCGCGACCGACGCGCGGGTCGACTACGCGTTCAACTCGCACGTCGAGGGGATCGTGCAGGCGCTCGTGCGCACTCGCGACACGATCTACGTCGGCGGCCAGCTGTCGCGCCGCTCCGGCACGCGCATTGTGCGGCTCAAGCCGCGCAACGGCAAGAAGCGCTCGCGCAAGATCGCGCAGTTCCGCTACAACCTCGTCGCCGAGAGCGCGCGGACCGGCGCGCTGCACCGCGCGTTCGGACCGCGGCCCGACGGGGAGGTCGCGGCGCTCGCGCTGTCGTCCGCGCAGCTGTACGTCGCGGGGCGCTTCAAGCTCGTCGGCGGGCGCCGGCGCGACCGCCTGGCGGCCGTCGATCCGACCACGGGCAAGCCGGCGACGCTGTTCTCGCCCGAGCCGGCGGGCGGCGACCGCGGCGTCGTAGCGCTGCTCGCCGACGGCGCGCGCGTCTACGCGGCGGGCGACTTCGACGGCTTCGGGCTCGTGCCGCGGGCGAACTTCGCGATCATCCCGACGGCGCTGGCGCCGGCATGAGCGGGCGCCGGGCCGCGCGCGCGGTTGCGGTTGCGGCCGCGGTCACGGCGGTGGTGCTCGCGCCGGCCGCGGGCGTGGCGCCGGCGGCGGGCGCGGCGCCGGCGGCGGGGGCCGGGCAGCTGTTGGGCGCGGCGTGGGCGGCGGGCACCGGCCGGCTCGACGGCGCCTTCGGCGGCGGCGCGGCTGCGGCGACGCTCGGCTCCGGAACGCGCGCGGCGTCTGTCGCGCTCGCGCCCGACGGGCGCATCGTCGTCGCGGGCGACCGCCGCGGCGCCGGCGGCGAGGGCGCGCTGACGGCGCGCTTCAGCCCCACGGGCGTGCTCGATCCGTCGTTCGCCGGCACGGGCGCGCGCATCGACACGTTCGGCAGCGGCGCGACGCCGCAGCGCGCCGCCGCAGTGGCCGTGCGGCCGGACGGCTCGACGATCGTCGCGGGCGTCGCGGGCGACGCGTGGTCGCTCGCGCGCCTGCAGCCCGACGGCCTCGCCGACGGCCTGTTCGGCGCCGCCGGCGTGACGCTGCGCGACCCGTCGCCGGGACCGGGCCCCGACGAGGAGTACCCCGACGAGGAGCCCGCGCTCCCCGACGGCACCGGACCCGCGGCGATCGCGATCGCGCCCGACGGCCGGATCGTCGTCGCCGGCAGCGTCGGCGTCGCCAACGACGACGGCGTCCCGGGCGAGCAGATCGTCGTCGCGCGCTTCGGCCCCACCGGGGTGCCCGACCCGGCGTTCGGGCGCGACGGCTTCGCCCTGCTGCAGCTCGGCTTCGGCTCGCAGGTCCGCCATGCCTCGTCGGCCGCGCGGGCGCTGTCGCTGCTGCCCGACGGGCGCATCCTGCTCGCCGGGCGCTCGAGCGCGCGCGACGGCGGCGACCGCGCGTTCGTCGCGCGCCTGACGCAAACCGGACGCCTCGACGCGAGCTTCGCGCGCCAAGGCCGGCTGCTCGTGCAGCTCGGCCGTGGGTCGGCCGCGAGCGTCGCGAGCTCCGCGCTGGAGGCGCTCGTACAGCGCCCCGACGGGCGCCTGCTCGCCGCCGGCCGCGCGACCGACGTCGCCGGCGCCACCGCGACGCTGCTAGCCGGCTTCACGGCTGCGGGCGCGCTCGACAACGGCTTTGGCAACGACGGCGCCGTCGTCTCGCAGCTCGACGTCGACGGCGCGCGCGGCGGCGCGCCCGTGTCGCTGGCGCGAGCTCTGACGCTCGCCCCCGACGGCGCCGGCACGATCGCCGGCGCGACGTCGGACGGTGCGCTCGCGGCGCGCTACCGCGCCGGCGGCACGCTGGACTGCGGCTTCGCAACGCGCGGGCGCACGGTGCTGTTCGGCGGCCCGGGCTTCGACCCGGCGACCGACGGCGCGGCGGCCGCGACGCTGCAACCCGACGGCGGGCTGCTGCTGGCGGGCCGGCGCGCCGGCGGCGGCGTGCTGCTCGCGCGCCTGCTCGGCGGCCCGCCCGGCGCCGCGCCCGCGCCCGCCGGACGCCCGCGGCTCACGACGCTCGCGGCGCGCTACGTCGGCCGCGGGCGCGGCTACGCCTACGGCCTCGTCGACGGTGGCTGCTCGTCGGTCAGCGTCCGCTTCACCGTCTCGGGCCTTGGCGCTCGCGCGATCAAGACGAAGGTGCAGCGCGTGTTCGGGCGCGACGGCCCGCAGGTCGTCTGCGCGCCGCTGCGCGGCCTGCGGCCGGGCGGCCGCTACGCGATCCGCCTGGCGTCGCGCTCCGGCGGCGTGCGCGGCGCGCGGCGGGTGCTGCGGGCGGCCGGGTCCGCGGCTCGCGTGCACGTGCAGGACGGCTGCCGCTAACGCGGTCGGGCCGACGGCGCCGGTGCCCATCCGTCGAGCATCCGCGGCCGAAGGTTTAGTCGTGCCATAATCCATCTCGTGGCACCACTCACACGACGCCGGCTGTTGCGCTCCGTCCCCGCCCTGGGGCTCGGCGCGGCTGCGCTGCACGCGACGATCCCGCACTCGCACGGCACGGCGGCGGCCGCCGCCGGGCACGACATGCACGACATGGCGCACATGCCCGTGCAGGCGCCGCACGCCGCGGGGCACGGCGGGCACGCCGGCTTTCGCGGCGGCGAGGTCGACCACCGCGCCAACGGCTTCGACCCGCACGCGATCGTGCGCGACTTCGACTGGGGCACGACGAGCCGGCTGC
>JAWVGK010000423.1:0-3841 GCA_033855155.1 Solirubrobacteraceae bacterium
CGTCGACGGTGTGGACGGTCGACAGCACGAGGTGGCCGGTCTCGGCCGCGCTCAGCGCCGTGTGGACGGTCTCCTCGTCGCGCATCTCGCCGATCAGGATGACGTCCGGGTCCTGGCGCAGGACGCGGCGCAGCGCGCGCTTGAACGACAGCGTGTCCATGCCGACCTCGCGCTGGTTGATGATCGAGCGCTTGTCGACGTGCAGGAACTCGATCGGGTCCTCGATCGTGACGATGTGCTTGGAGTGCATGCGGTTGATGTGATCGATCATCGCCGCGAGCGTCGTCGACTTGCCCGAGCCGGTCGTGCCGGTCAGCAGGATGATCCCACGCTCCTCGTCGGCGAGCTCGGTGATGACGTCGGGCAGCGTGAGCTCGGAGACGGTGCGGATCGTGTGCGGGATCGCACGCGCGACGAGGCTCAGCGAGCCGCGCTGGCGAAAGGCGTTGACGCGGAAGCGGGCGACGCCGGAGATCGAGTACGAGAAGTCGACCTCGTACTCCTCGGCGAGCTCCTTGAGCTTGATCGGGTCGCGGAGCATCGTGGCGACGGCCGCCTCGGTGTCCTCGGGCGCCATCGGCGGCGCGCCCTCGATCGGGTGCAGCTCGCCGTCGATGCGCGTCAGCGGCGGTGTCTGGACCTTCAGGTGCAGGTCGGAGCCGCCGAGCTGCACGAGCGTGCAGAGGGCGTTGTCGATGTCGAACACGTCGGTGACATCGGTCGCGCCGCGCCGCGCCGTGAGCGACGCGCGGGCGGGCGTGGACGGATGGTCAGTCCCAGTCGGGCGCGAACGACGGGTCGATCGTGCGCCGGCCGCGGTGCAGGCCCGCGATCGCGCCGCGCTCGTCGTCGGTCAGCTCGAAGGAGAAGACGTCGAGGTTCGCAGCGAGGTGGTCGTGCCCGGAGGCCTTCGGAACGGCCGCGACCTGCGGCTGGTCGAGCAGCCAGCGCAGCACCACCTGCGCGCCGCTGCGCCCGTGCGCCTCGGCGATCCGGCGGATCACCCGGTCGCGTAGGACCGCGCCCTGCGCCAGCGGCGAGTAGGCGGTGATCATGAGGTCGCGCTCGCGGGCGAGCGCCAGCAGATCGGGCTGGCCGAGGTAGGGGTGGTACTCGACTTGGTCGCAGACGATCGGCGCGAGCTCGAGCGCCTCGCGGACCATCGCGCTGGGGAAGTTCGAGACGCCGAGGTGGCGCACCGCCCCCTGCTGCTGCGCGTCGACCATCGCGCCGAGCGTCTCGGCCAGCGGCGTGCCGTCCGTCGCGGGCCAGTGGATCAGCAGCAGGTCGACGTGGTCGAGTCCGAGGTCCGACAGCGAGCCGTCGAGCTGGCGGCGCACGCCGTCGGCGCTCAGCGCCGAGGGCAGCAGCTTCGTCGTGAGGAACAGCTCCTCGCGGGCGATGTCGGCGGCCGCGATCGCGCGTCCGACCTCGGCCTCGTTGGCGTACATGCGCGCGGTGTCGACGTGGCGGTAGCCGAGCGCCAGCGCCTCGGCGACGGCCCGCTCGCAGGCGGCGCCGGTGAGCTGCCAGGTGCCGAGGCCGAGCTTCGGGATCTCGACGCCCTGCACGGTGACGGTCGTCGTGCGGGTCGCTTCTCTGGGCATGGCCGCCCGACTTCCCGAGCCGGCGCGGCGCGAAACCGCGGGGGTGTGTGGGGTTCTGGCAGCCGGAGCGCCCAAAACCCCACACACCCCTGTGCCTCAGCGCTTCGGCGCCGGCGCGCGGGCGACCGTGAAGCTCGACCGCCCCGTCGAGCGCCCCTTCGTGACGACGTAGGTCACGCGCATGCTGTCGCCGCAATGCAGCAGCTTCGTGCTCGTGTAGTAGCCGGCGGGCAGGCTGCGAGTCTGCGGCGAGCCGATCGTGCGCGTCCTGCCGCCGCGGTCGCGGCGCAGGGTCCGCACGCTGCGACGCCCGCTCCACCGCGCGGCCGTGGCGACGCCGGCCGCCTGCCCCGACAGTGCGCACGGCACGGTCGCGGGCGGGCGTAGCAGCTTCGTCCCCAACGGGCCGCGCACCCAGCGATAGCCGAAGCCGGAGCGCACGACGTCGACGTCGGACGGCGACCCCTGACGGCGCGCCGGCTGGGCGTCGAACGCGGGCGGCGACGAGGCGACGAGCTCACAGCGTGCCGTGGCGAGGCTGCAGCTGCCGGCGCCGGGCACCGGGACGTCCGCCGGTGGGCCGGTGACCCGCAGCCAGTACAGCGTGGCGCCGTCGTACGCGGCGCCGGTGGCGAGTCCACCGGGGGTCGGCGCCAGGCCGCGCGCGCCGGTGACGGCGTCGACGGTCGCGAACTGCGTCTCGGTCTTGTCGCACTCCGCGCCGGCGTCGAGGTACGCGATCGGGTTGGCTCGCGCGCTCGCCGCGCTCGGCAGGCCGAAGCCGCAGGCGCCGCTGATCAGGCCCGAGTCGACCTGCGTCGAGACGCCGCCCTTCAGCGACGCGGCGCGCAGCTCCCAGACGATGCCCGTGCCGTACACGTTGCCGCCGGTCATGCGCCACAGGAACGCGGCGCGCGCGGGTCCGATGTCGAGCTGGTCGATGCCGCGGTGCACGCCGGCGGGTGCACAGATGCTGGCGCACGTCTGCACCGAGCCGCCACCGAGGCGGCGCGGCTTCGTCGCGCCGCGGGGCAGGTACAGCAGCTTCGGCGTCGCGCCGCCGTCGGCGTGGCGCGCGAACGCGAGCCCGCCGCGCCACATCGAGGGCGTCGTCTCGGACTGCGAGGCGCTGCTGGCCGACGTCAGCTTGCGCTCCCGAGCCTCCCCCGTGAGCGCCAGCTCGTAGACGTCGCAGCCGCGGGCCAGCTCCCAGTCGGCCGACGGCGCCAGGGGCTGGATCGGCGGCTCGCTCTCGCAGCGCGAGTAGACGACGACGGGGTTGCCGGCCGCGTCCGAGCCGGCGTCGGCGTCGAACGGCACCGCGCGCTGGGCGACGGGCAGCGTGTCGACGACGCCGTCGTGCCAGCGCACGAGCGCCCAGCGGTTGGTCGCGGGATCGTGGCGGCTGAGCACGACCTGTCCGTCGTAGGCGGTGATCGCGGCCGTGTTGGCGGCGGGCGCGAGGACGGTGTCGGCCGCCTGCGCGGGGGCGCGAGGACGGCGAGCAGGAGCAGGGGCGTGAGCAGGCGGGGGCGGATCATGATCGCGACAACGCGGCGCCGGCGGCGAGGTTGCGCGCGGTCGCCGGCGAGGACGAGTGGTCGGCTCGCCGGCGACGGCGCGTTTGGTCCTCGGCGCGCGGGGTTAAGATCGCCCTATGGCGACCGAGCGCAAGGAGCGCATCGCGTACAACGAGGGCGCGTTTCGGCAGCTCAACGAGAGCCTCGAGCGCGACGTGCACCGCGGCCGCACGCAGAGCGAGTACGCCGGCTTCGTCTGCGAGTGCGGCGACCCGGACTGCGACGACTTCATCCGCATCGACCTCGAGGCGTACGAGGAGATCCGCGGCGACGCGCAGCTGTTCTTCGCCGTGCGCGGGCACGAGGCGCCCGACGCCGAGGACGTCGTCGAGGGCAACGACCGCTACGTCGTCGTGCGCAAGCACGACGACGTAGCGGACATCGCCAAACGCACCGACCCGCGCAGCTGACCGGCCCCAGCACGACGACGGGGCCCCGGCAGGGACCCGGCAGTGCTCGGGCGCGGTCGCTCGCTACGCGACGTCGCGGAGCTTCTGCGCTTCCGCGAGGGACTGCAGCTTCTTCAACGACTGGTTCTCGATCTGGCGGATGCGCTCGCGCGTGACGTTGAACGTGCGGCCGACCTCGTCGAGCGTGCGCGGGTGCTCGCCGCCGAGGCCGTAGCGCAGCTCGAGCACGCGGCGCTCGCGGTAG
>JAWVGK010000424.1:0-3996 GCA_033855155.1 Solirubrobacteraceae bacterium
GGGCGGCTCGCGCTACGGCGTGGCGGGCGGCTCGCCGCCGGAGGGCGTCGCTCCGCCGGAGTCCGGCGGCGCGGGCGCCTCGGGCGCCGGAGCGGGCGCCGAGCCCGGCGGCGCCGCCGGCGGGGACGCGGGCGGCGTGGCGGGCGTCGCGCCGTCGGTCTCGGGCGTCAGCGTGTCGGTGTTGCCGTCCGCCGGCGCGTCGCCCGTCGTCACGCCGTCGGCCGGCGTCGTCGTCGTGTCGGGCGTCGCCGCGTCGCCGTCGCCGGTGGCCTGCGTCGCGGGGTCGGGCTCGATGCCCGCCTTGATGCAGCTCGTGGGCGGCGGCGCGTCGGGCGCACCGGCGAGCTTCTCCCTGTCGGCCTGGCAGCGGCGCTCCAGGCGCTGCTTGTCGGCCTCGAGCACGGCGACCATGAAGTCGTGCCAGATCAGCGCCGGGAACGTGCCGCCGGCGACCGGGTCGCCGTTGTACTCGGTCGTCATCGGCTTCAGCCCGTTCGGATAGCCGACCCAGACGGCGACGGTGAGCTTCGGCGTCGCGCCGACGAACCACGCGTCGCCGTAGTTCTCGGTCGTGCCGGTCTTGCCCCACGCCGGCACGCCCTGGATGCCCGCGAGCTTGCCCGTGCCGTCGTTGATGACCGTGCGCAGGATGTCCACAGTCTTCTCGGCGACGCCGCGCGGCAACACCCGGCGCAGGCGGCGCACGTTCTTGTGGCGCACGCGCCCGGAGTCGCGCAACATCACCCGGCGGATGCCGACCGGCCCGCGCTTGCGCGCTCCCAGCGACCCCGACACCAGCACGCCGCCGGTGGCGAACGTCTCGTAGGCGTGCGCGAGGTCCAGCGGCGTGACGCCGTGCCGCAGGCCGCCGAGCGTGATCGCGTAGTTGCTGGACACCGGCGTGCGGATGCCCATCTGCGCGGCCGTGCGGGCGATGTGCTTCGTGCCAGCCTTGATGCCGACCTGCGCGAAGACCGAGTTGTCCGAGAACGTCGTCGCCCGCGCGAGCGTGCTGACGCCGGAGTAGTTGCCGTCGTAGTTGTTGACCGTGAACTTCTCGATGCTGTGCGGCACGTGGATGACCATCCGCTTGGAGGTCCACGTCGAGCTTGGCGAGATCCCGCGGCGGATCGCGGTCGCGAGCACGAACGGCTTGAAGGCCGAGCCGGGCTGGCGCTGGCCCTGGGTGGCGAGGTTGAACGGCGCCTGCGCGTAGTCCGTGCCGCCGACCATCGCGCGGATCTCGCCGCTGTCGTTGTCGATCGCGACGAGCGCCGCCTGCGGACCGTGCGGCGGATCGCCGAGATAGTGCTTGACCGCGTCCTCGGCGGCGCGCTGCACGCCGAGGTCGAGCGTCGTCTGCACGCGCAGGCCGCCTTCCAGCGCCGTCCGAGCGCCGTAGCGCTCGACGACCTGCTGGCGCACCCACGTCGCGAAGTAGCCGGTCGACCTCGTCGCCGTCTGCGTCGTCGGCGGGCTGATGAGGTCCGCCGTCGGCACTTCCGCGGCCGTGCTCGCGAGGTACTCGCCGCGCGTCATGTAGCCCTGCTCGAGCATCTTCGTCAGCACGAGGTTGCGCCGGCGCTTCGCCGCGGCCGGGTTGGCGACCGGATCGAAGGCCGACGGCGAGGCGACCATCCCCGCCAGCAGCGCCGCCTCGTAGGGCTTGAGCTCGTGCGCGCAGCGGCGCTCGGGCTTGCCGCAGCCGAAGTGCTCGTCGGTCTGCCCGAAGTACGTCCGCGCCGCCGACTCGATCCCGTACGCGCCGTTGCCGAAGTAGATCGAGTTGAGGTACTCCGTGAGGATCTTCTTCTTCGGCCACTTGCGCGTGAGGTGGTAGGCGAGCGCCGCCTCGCGCACCTTCTCGAGCACCGTGCGGCGGTTCTGCGCCTGCGTGGCGTTCTTGACGAACTGCTGCGTGATCGTCGAGCCGCCCTGGACGGCCTTGCCGCTCGTGACGTCCTGCCACAGCGCGCGCCCCGTGCCGCGCAGGTCGACGCCGTCGTTCTGGTAGAAGCGCCGGTCCTCGACGGCGATGATCGCGTGCTGCATGATCGGCGCGATGCTGCTCGCCGGGATGATGATCCGGCCCTGGTCGGCGAGCGTCGCGAGGTACCTGTTGTGGACGTCGGTCAGCAGCGAGTTCTGCGCCTTGTTGAACTCCTTGCGGTTCTCGAGCTCGGGCAGGTCCGACGCGACGGCCATCATCATCCCGAAGGCCGTCGACACGAGCGCCAGCAGCGACAGGCCGAAGAGGATCAGCGCAAGCCGCAGGCGCTTGAGCCGCGGGCGCCCGAGCGGGGGCTCGGAGAGTGCGAAGATGTCAGGGCGTTCGGAGTCGCTCATGCGGCGCTGGGGCATGGTCCGCGTCGATGCGGTCTGCGTACCGGGACCCCGTGGTCACGACAGGCGCCAACGGACGCCACGGGGCGACCTGACTCTAACATGGGCTCGTGAGGGGTTCCGAGGCCAGCGACGCCGCATATCTCGCGCGCGACGCGGTCGACTGTTTGCCGGCCAGTGGCCTGGAACGCAAGCTCGCCCTCGGGCGCCCGCTGCGCGTGAAGCTCGGCCTCGACCCGACCGCGCCCGACGTCCACCTCGGGCACACCGTCGTGCTGCGCAAGCTGCGCGAGTTCCAGGATCGCGGGCACACGGTCGTGCTGATCATCGGCGACTACACCGCGCGCGTCGGCGATCCGAGCGGGCGCTCGTCGACGCGCCCGCAGCTGTCGGGCGAGCAGATCGACGCCAACGCGCGCACGTACGTCGAGCAGGCCGGCAAGGTCCTCGATCCCGAGCGCATCGAGCTGCGCCACAACTCCGAGTGGCTGGACATGTCGATGGAGGAGCTGTTCGCGCTCACGCGCACGACGACGATCGCCCAGCTGCTCGAGCGCGACGACTTCTCCAAGCGCTACGCGGCGCGCGAGCCGATCTCGATCCTCGAGCTGCTGTATCCGCTGATGCAGGCCTACGACTCGGTCGCGGTGCGCGCCGACGTCGAGCTCGGCGGCACCGACCAGAAGTTCAACCTCCTGCTGGGCCGCGACGTCCAGCGCGCGTACGGCATCGACGAGCAGGTCGCGCTGACGATGCCGATCCTCGCCGGCCTCGACGGCGAGCGCAAGATGTCCAAGTCGCTGGGCAACCACGTCGGCGTCAGCGAGGCGCCGGAGGAGATCTACGGCAAGACGCTGAGCCTGCCCGACGGCGCGATGGACGGGTGGTTCGGCCTGCTGCTCGGCGAGACCGCGCCCGCGGACCTGTCGCCGCGCGATGCCAAGCACGCGCTCGCGCGGCGCCTCGTCGAGCGCCTGCACTCGCCCGCGGCCGCCGACGCCGCGGCGGCGCACTTCGACCGCGTGTTCGTCCAGCACGCGCTGCCCGACGAGATCGAGGAGGCGAGCTTCGACGCCAGCGGCGAGCTCGTGCACCTGCCGGCCCTGATCGCCGACAGCTTCGGGCGCTCGCGCGCGGATGCGCGGCGCCTGCTGGGCCAGGGCGCGGTCAGGCTCGACGGCGAGGCGCTGTCGGGCGACGACCTCGACGTCGCGCCCGAGCGCCTCGACGGGGCGGTGCTGCAGGTCGGCAAGCGCGGCTTCCGGCGCCTGCGCCGCGCGGCGTAGCGAGGACCGTGCGCTTCGGGGCGCGCGCGGCCCGCGCCTCGCGCAGCCCCGGGTCGCGCCCGCATGACTTCGGCGCGTCGCGCGGGATCGCGGAGTCTCCGTCCGCCAGACCTGTCTATACTCTCCCGGGCGCTGGTCCCTGCGCCTCCGAGCCGGAGCCCTTCAATTTGGCCCCCTCGGAGCGCTATACTGGCGCGTCCTGTCTGCGAGCAGGTTGTTCGCTCGCAGAGCGCAGGTCCACGGAGGAGTCCCCTCCACGGGAACGCGCGACGGTCTTTGAAAACTCAACAGCATGCGCACTTGGATCGCACCTAGCGATCCAGTGTGCGTCCAGGTTCGACCCCTCGGACCACGTCGCCGGCTTGCC
>JAWVGK010000425.1:0-9659 GCA_033855155.1 Solirubrobacteraceae bacterium
TTCTACTTCGACGACCACTTCCTCGACGTCTACAAGCGCACCGGCGACGAGGAGGGCGGGCGCGCCCACCTGCAGCGGCTGCCCCTGTACATGCCGCTGGACCTCGCCGACACGCCGCCCGAGCCGACCAACCCGGTCGAGCGCGGCCTCGTCGACCTGTGGTATCGCACCGTCCCGAGCAAGACGCCCGACTGGCGCCGGCGGTTTCAGACGAGCACCAAGCACCTGCTCGACGAGTCCGACTGGGAGCTGCGCAACATCAACGCGCAGCGCGTCGCGAACCCGATCGAGTACATCGAGATGCGTCGCAAGGTCGGCGGCGCGCCGTGGTCGGCGCATCTCGTCGAGCACGCGAACTTCGTCGAGGTGCCCGACCGCGTCTGGGACAGCCGCCCGCTGCGCGTGCTCAAGGAGACGTTCGCCGACGCCGTCCACCTGCGCAACGACCTCTACTCCTATGACCGCGAGGTCAACGACGAGGGCGAGCTGTCCAACTGCGTGCTCGTGCTCGAGCGCTTCTTCGACATCACGACCCAGGAGGCGGCGGACCTCACCAACGAGATCCTGACGTCGCGCCTGCACCAGTTCGAGAACACCGCGCTGACCGAGCTGCCGCTCCTGTACCTGGACTTCGCGGTCACCCCGGTCGAGCAGCAGGCGATCGCGCTGTACGTCAAGGGCCTGCAGGACTGGCAGTCCGGCGGCCAGGAGTGGCACATGCGCTCGAGCCGCTACATGAACCTCGGCGCGGCCGAGGGCGCGCCGCCGCCGATCGTCGGCGGACCCGTCGCGCCGCTCAGCGCGCTGGCGACGATCCTGCAGCTGACGCCCGAGGCGACGCAGCGGATCCTCAGCCCGTCGCCGCTGTCCTGCGGCCTGACCCGCTTTCGCGCGAGCGATCACGTGCCCTTCGAGGAGACCGGCCCGACGCGCCTGCCGGACTTCTACATGCCGTACGCCAGCCGGGTGAACCCGCACCTCGAGCCGGCGCGCCACGACGTCGTGCAGTGGTGCGGCGAGATGGGCATGTACCTCGAGCTGCCCGGCGTCCCCGGCGGCTACGTGTGGACGCCGGAGATGAACTGGGGATTTGACTTCGCCCAGTGCTCGGCGCGCCTGCACCCCGACGCGACGGCGGACGAGCTCGTCGTCTCGACGCGCTGGCTGGCCTGGGGGACCTACGGCGACGACCTGTTCCCGCGCCTGTACGGCAACACCAAGGACCTGCTCGGCGCCAAGGCGCAGAACGCCCGGCTGACGCTGTTCATGCCGCTGGACTGCGCGTCGACGCCGCCGCCCGCGAACCCGCTCGAGCGGGCGCTCGGCGAGCAGTGGCTGCTGACGGCGACCCCGATGAGCCTCGAGGACCGCGAGAGCTTCAAGGCCGGCATCGAGAAGATGACCGCGTCGTGGGTGTGGGAGCAGGCGAACGCGATCCAGCACCGCATCCCGGACCCGATCGACTACGTCGAGATGCGCCGCGAGACGTTCGGCTCGGACCTGACGATGAACCTCGCGCGGATCACCTTCAAGGGCCGGCTTCCGGCGGCGATCTTCGACACCCGTCCGATGCTGGGGCTCGAGAACTCCGCGCAGGACTACTCGTGCTTCACCAACGACATCTTCTCCTTCCAGAAGGAGATCCAGTACGAGGGCGAGCTGCACAACATGGTGCTCGTCGTGCGCAACTTCCTCGGCGTCAGCACCGAGCAGGCCGTGCTCGTCGTCAACGACCTCATGACCTCGCGCGTGCAGCAGTTCGAGCACATCATCGACACCGAGCTCAGCTCGCTCGCCCACCAGTTCGAGCTCGACGACGACGAGCGCCAGTCGCTCGACGACTGGGTCGTGATGATGCAGGACTGGATGGCCGGGATCCTCGTGTGGCACCGGATGTCCGCGCGCTATCCCGAGGCCGAGCTGCGCCAGCGGCCGTTCGCCGGCAGCCTCGTCCACGGCGACGCGCCGTCGCCGCCCGTCGCCGCAGGCCCTGCCGACGAGCCGCGCGCGCCGTTCGTCCCGCGGCCCTCCGGCATCGGCACGGACACCTCCTGGATCGGCTCGCTGCTTCCGGCGTCGGCGATCGCGTCGCCGCGCCGCTGACGCCCCGCGCGGCCGACCGCGGGCGCCGCGAGCGCCTCCAGTCGATCGCGGCGCTTCGAGCGCCTCCCGGACACGCGCGCGAGGTCGGGCGGCGCCTGACGCTGCCGCGCGGCCCGCGCCCGAGCGGCCCGTGGCTGGGCGCGCCGCCGCCCGGCACGCGCCGCGTGACGTAGCCTGACCGGCCGATGCGCACGCTCGTCATCTCCGACCTGCACCTCGGCGTGCGCAGCGGGGCCGACGTGCTGCGCCGGCCCACGGCGCTGGACGTGCTGTGCTCGCGGCTGGAGGGCGTCGACCGCCTCGTCCTGCTCGGCGACGTGCTCGAGATGCGCCACGGGCCCGCGCGCGGCGCGCTGGCGGCCGCCGAGCCGGCGATGCGCGCCCTCGGCGACGCGCTCGGCGCCGGCGGCGAGGTCGTGATCCTCGCGGGCAACCACGACCACGCCGTCGCCGCCGGCTGGCTGGACTGGCGCGGGCGTCGCGAGCCGCCGCCGCCGCTGGCGCTCGAGCAGCGCCTCGCGCCGCAGCACGCGTCGTGGATCGCCAAGCGCCTCGCGGGCTGGCTGGCGCCGGCGGCGGTGCAGGTCGCCTACCCGGGCATCTGGCTGCGCGACGACGTCTACGCGACGCACGGCCACTACCTCGACGTGCACTGCACGACCCCGACGCTCGAGGTGCTCGGCGCGCGCGCGATGGCGCGGATGGTCGGCGCGGTGCCCGCATCCGCGACGTCCGACGACTACGAGGCGCTGCTGGCGCCGATCTACGCCTGGATCCAGGCCAGCGCGCAGCGTGCGGCGCCGACGCGCCGCGCGGCCGGCGGCGGGACGGCGATCGACGTCTGGAGGGAGCTCGAGGGCAGCGGCCGCCGGCGCACGCCGCGGCGCCTGGCCGTGCGCAACGGCTTTCGCGTGGCCGTCGCCGCCGTCAACCGCGTCGGCCTCGGCCCGGTGCACCCGAGCCTCAGCGGCCCGGCGATGCGCCGCGCCGGCCTCGCGGCCATCGCCGAGGCGGCCGGCCGGCTCGGCCTCGCGCCGGCGCACCTGATCTTCGGCCACACCCACCGCGCCGGCATGCTCGCCGGCGACGACGCCGGCGAATGGCGCACGCCCGCCGGCACGGCGCTGCACAACGCCGGCTGCTGGGTCTTCGAGACGCACTTCATGGGCGACAGGCCGCGCGGCGCGAGCCCGTACTGGCCGGGCGGCGTGCTCGTGCTCGACGACGACGGGCCGCCGCGCCTGGAGCGCCTGCTCGGCGACGTCCCGGCCGGCGTGCTGCTCGGATCGGTCGCGGGCCGAGCGGTGCTCAGCCCACGACCCCGGGCGTGAACTGCACGGCGTGGCAGACGACGCCGGCGCCGATCTGTAGCTCGAGCTCGGCGGCGGTGTGGCGCTCGTGCTCGACGAGCGCGACGGCGCCGGAGTGCTCGACGGCGATCTCGCGCCCGTTCGCGCGGATCACGGGAACCGGCGCCCGCGCGGGCGCGACGCGCTCGAGCACCGCCCACACGCCGCCGGCCTCGTAGGGCCCCGACCACGGGCCGGGCTGATCGGCCGTCTGCGCGGCCAGCAGCGCGCCCGGCTCGTCCTCGGGGCGCAGCGGCGCGAGCGGCTCGCTCAGGCGCTCGCCGAGCAGCTCGCAGATCTCGCCCTCGGTCTCGACGTACGCGCCCTCGCCGACGTGCGTCGAGTACAGCCGCAGGCGCCGGTCGAAGAGGTAGCGCGCCGGCCACGCCTCGTTGCCGTAGTCGCGCCACAGCTCGAAGCCGGCGTCGATGACGACGGGATGCTCGATGCCCAGCCGCGCGACCGCCGCCCGCACCTCGGCGGGGTCCTGCGACGGCGGGTAGCCGCCGGCGTGGACGGAGATCACGCGCAGGCCGGCCGCCGCGTAGCGCTCGTGCCAGGCGCGCACGTAGGGCAGCGTGCGTAGCGAGTTGCAGCGACAGAAGTCCCAGAACTCGACGAGCACGGGCCGGCCGAGCTGCTGGTCCATGCGCAGGCTCGCGACGTTCACCCATTCGAGCTTCGGCGAGATCATCGGGGCGCTGAGCGTGTCGACCGGGGCGCGCACGGGCGGCAACGTAGCAGCGCATTCGCGCGAGGCGGCGCCGCCTCGCGCCGCCGCTTCCTAGACTGCGCCCGATGATCCGCCGCCGCCTGCTCGCCGGTCTGCTCGCGGCGGTCGCGACGCTCGCCGCGCTGCCGCAGGCCGCGCTCGCGCACGGGATCGTCGGGCGCGCGGACCTGCCGATCCCGCAGTGGCTGTTCGGATGGGCCGCGACAGTCGTGCTCGTCGTGTCGTTCGTCGGCCTCGCGGTGCTGTGGCCGCGCCCGCGGCTGGAGCAGACGGCCGAGCGGCGGATCGCGTCCGTGCCGAAGCTGCTCGATCCGCTGTGCGGCGCGATCGGCGTCGCGCTGTTCGCGATCTTCGTCTACGGCGGCTTTGCCGGCGCGCAGGACGCCGCGACGAACGTCGGCCCGACGTTCGTCTTCGTCATCTTCTGGGTCGGCCTCGTGATGGTGAGCGCGCTGTTCGGCGACGTGTTCGCCGCGTTCAACCCGTGGCGCGCGATCGCCCGCGCCGCCGCCGCGATCGCGAAGGTCGGCCGCGGCCCGCTGCCGGAGCCGATGCCCTACCCGCCGGCGCTCGGGCGCTGGCCGGCGGCTGCGGGCATCGTCTGCTTCGTCTGGATCGAGGTCGTCTATCCGGACCGCGGCGATCCGAGCAAGCTCGCCGTGCTGGCGCTCGGCTACGCGGCGGTGCAGCTCGTCGGCATGAGCCTCTACGGGATCGCGCCGTGGACGCGCTACGGCGACGCCTTCTCCGCCTACTACGGGATGTTCGCGCGCATCTCGCCGCTGCGCTGGGAGCGCGGATCGCTGTACGCGCGAGCGCCGCTCAGCGGCCTGACGTCGCTCGACGCCGTGCCCGGCACGGTCGCGCTGCTGTGCGCGATGATCGGCACGACGTCGTTCGACGGCTTCTCGGCCGGGCCGGCGTGGGGCGAGATCGCGCCGCGGATGACCGACTCGCTGCGCAACATCGGCTTCAGCCAGTCGACGTCGCTGGAGATCGCGTTCACGATCGGGCTGATCGTCGTCGTCTCGCTCGTCGCCGGGCTCTTTCAGCTCGGCGTGCGGGGGATGCGCAGCGCGAGCCACGTCGACCTGACCGCCGAGCAGCTCGCCGCGCGCTTCGCGCACTCGCTCGCGCCGATCGCGCTGGCGTACGTCGTCGCGCACTACTTCTCGCTGCTGTTCGTCAACGGCCAGGCGTTCGGCTACCTCGTCTCCGACCCGCTCGGAAGCGGCGCGAACGTCTTCGGCACCGCGAAGGTGACCGTCGACTACGGCTGGATCCCGGCGACGACGATCTGGTACGTGCAGGTCGCGGCGCTCGTGATCGGGCACGTCGCGGGCCTGATCCTCGCGCACGACCGCGCGCTCGTGACGTTCGCCGACGGGCGCGCCGCCACACGTTCGCAATACTGGATGCTCGCCGTGATGATCGCCTTCACCTCCCTCGGCCTGTGGCTGCTGTCGGCCGCCAACTCGTGATCGAGCTGCCGATCGCCCACGCCGGGCACTGGATCGCCAGCCTGCTGTACCTCGTGCCGCTGGTGATCGTCGTCGCGATGCTCGGGTTCTCGTCGCTGCGCGACCGCCGCGCCGAGGCGGCCGAGGCAGCCGCGGCGCCGAGCCCCGACGCGGCCCCCGACGAGCACGCCGCGCCGTAGCGGCGCTCAGCCCGTGCCCTTCGCCTCGCGCTCGAGCATCGCGATGTCGTGCGCCAGCGCCGACGGCGTCAGCACGCTCGTCGCGAAGCCGATGCGCTGGCGGCCGCGGCCGTCGAGCAGCACCGTCGACGCCGAGTGCTCCGCGCGATCGGTCTGCGGCTGCACGCCGTAGGCGCGCCACAGCCGCTGCAGCTGCGCCTGGCGGCCGAGCACCCAGCGCATCCGGCCCGTCATCCGGCGCTGCAGCGAGAAGCGCTTGGCGGCGCGCGCCGTGTCGTTGCGGGGATCGACGCTGACTGCGACGACCGGCACGTCGTGGCCGAGCTCGTCGAGCGCGAGGCGGATCTGGTCGACCGTCAGCGGGCAGGTGTCCTTGCAGGTCGTGTAGAGGAACGTCACGACGACCGGCTCGCCGCGCATGGCGCTCAGGCGCACGACGCGCCCGCGCTCGTCGCGCAGGCCGAACTCCTGCGGCGGGATGCTCGGCGGGCGCAGCGAGCCCGCGAACGCGCTGCTCGTGACGGTCCGCTCGCCGACGCCGAACAGCAGCACGCCCGCGATCGCGGTCAGCGCGAAGACGCCGGCGAGGAACAGCGCGAGGCGCAGGCGCGGTTGCATCGCGCGTCAGCGTAGTGGCCGGCGGCGGGCCGCCGCCCAAGCGCGCCTACGCCTCGATCAGCCCGCGCCGGATCGCGTAGCGCACGAGCTCGACGCGATCGCGCATGCCGAGCTTGCGCAGGAGGTTCGCGCGGTGCGACTCGACGGTCTTCTCGGCGAGGTGCAGGATCTCGCCGATCGCGCGGTTGGTGTGCGCCTCGGCGATGAGCTTCAGCACCTCGCGCTCGCGCAGCGTCAGCGGCTCGACCGGGCCGGTGCTGTCGTCCTGCATCCACTCGCGCACGAGCGAGCGCTCGGCGGCGTTGGTCATGAACGGCTCGCCGCGCGCGACGGCGCGCACGGCGTCGACGAGCACCGTGTCGGCCTCGCGCTTGAGCACGTAGCCGGCCGCGCCCGCCTGCAGCGCCTCGTAGAGGTAGCGCTCGTCGTCGTGCATCGACAGCACGAGGACGGAGATCTCGGGGGCGTGGGCGCGGATCTCGACCGTCGCCTGCAGCCCCGTCATGCGCGGCATCGCGACGTCGAGCACGCAGATGTCGGGCCGCTCGCGCAGCGCCAGCGACACCGCCTCGACGCCGTCGGCGGCCTCGGCGACGACCTGCATGTCGGCCTGGCGGTCGAGCAGCAGCCGCAGGCCGCCGCGCACGATGCCGTGGTCGTCGGCGATCAGCAGCCTCATGCCGCCGCCACCCGGAACGCGCCGCGCGACGGCAGCGTCAGCTCGATCGTCGTCCCGCCGCCGGCGGTGGGGCGCACGTCGAATTTCGCGTGCGCCAGCAGCGCGCGCTCGCGCATGCCCGCCAGGCCCGAGCGGCCGTTGCTGAGGCTCGTGGGGTCGATGCCGTTGCCGTCGTCGCTGACGGTGACCTTGACCTCGGGGCCGTTGCAGCCCATGACCGTGACCTTCACGCGGCCGGCCTGCGCGTGGCGCGCGACGTTCGACAGCGCCTCCTGGACGACGCGGTAGGCGACGAGCTGCTCGAACTCGCCGAGCATCGGGCGCGTGCCGTCGGCGGCGAAGTTCGCCGGGATGCCCCAGCGCTCGCCGAACATCCGCACCTGCGTGCGCAGCGCCGGCACGAGGCCGTGGTCGTCGAGCGCCGCCGGGCGCAGCTCGCGGGCGAGGCCGAGCAGCTCGTGCATCGCCTGCGTCGCGAGGCGTTGGGTCTCGGCGAGCTCCTCGGCGAACTCCGGCGGCGCGCCCTCGGCCGTCGCGGCGAGCCGCAGCGAGACGGCCGCCAGCGCCTGGTTGACCTCGTCGTGCAGGTCGCGCGCCAGCCGCCCGCGCTCGGACTCCTGCGCCCGCAGGACCGCCGAGGCGGCCGCGATGCGCTCGGTCTCCAGGCGCGAGAGCATGACGTTGAATGTCTCGCGCAGGCGCGAGACGTCGGCGGACTCGCCGTCGACGGGCTGCGCGCGGGTACCGGGAACGGTGAGGTCGACGCGCTCCATCGTGCGCGTCAGCGACTCCAGCGGCGCGAAGCGGCGGCGCAGGACGAAGTTGTTGGCGAGCATCGTCAGCAGGATCGCGGCGCCGAGCACGAGCAGCGGCCGCGGGCCGGTGGAGTCGCCGCCGTTGAGGCTCGACCCGACGGCGATCGAGGAGATGACCGTGGCGGCGATGACGACCGTGTTGACGGTCAGCACCTGCGTGAGAAGCGAGACTTTTCGCATGGGGTCCTCACCCCATGTCGGCGCGGGCGCCGATCACCGATACTGCTTGTGCAGCCCGCTCCACAAAGGTTCCCTCCAGGTCCTTGCAGATCCCTCCAGATCCGGTCGACGAGACGTCCCGAGCAGCCGGGGCGTCTCGTCCCTGTTAACGCCCGTCGCGCTCGCGGGTAAGGTTTCGGCAGGGCGATGCGACGCACGCCGCGGTGCGATCCGAGCGCCGCCGCGCCACCGCTCGCACGCGGCGGCCGCAGGCCGTGGCGCAGCGCTACACTTTCTGAAGTGCCTAAATCCGACCCCCTTTGAGGAGATTGCCTGTGAGCCCCTCCGGCGCGGAGTTCATCCGCCAGATCAAGAGCCAGATCGCCGAGGTCGACCCCGCCGAGGTCCATTCGATGCTCAACGGCGCCGGCAACGGCAATTCTGGCGTGACGGTCGTCGACGTCCGCGAGAGCGAGGAGATCGCCCAGGGCCACGTCCCAGGCGCCAAGCTCGTCCCGCGCGGGTTCCTCGAGTCGCGCATCGAGGGCGCGGTGCCCGACCGCTCGCAGCACGTCGTCCTGTACTGCGCGTCGGGCAACCGCTCGGCGCTCGCGGCCAAGACGCTGACCGAGCTCGGCTACGAGAACGTCGAGTCGATGACCGGCGGCATCACGCTGTGGAAGGACCGTGGCTACAAGGTCGAGGTCCCGCGCAAGATCACCGCCGAGCAGCGCGAGCGCTACAGCCGCCACATGCTCGTCCCGGAGATCGGCGCGGCGGGCCAGTACAAGCTGCTCGACGCGAAGGTCCTGCTGCTCGGCGCCGGCGGGCTCGGCTCGCCGACGGCGCTGTACCTCGCCGCCGCCGGCGTCGGCACGATCGGCATCGTCGACGACGACGTCGTCGACCTGTCGAACCTCCAGCGCCAGGTCATCCACACGACCGACCGCATCGGCGTTCCGAAGGTCGACTCGGCCGAGATCACGATGAAGGCGCTGAACCCCGACGTCAACGTCGTGAAGTACGAGACGCGCATCGACGCCTCGAACATCATGGAGATCATCGCGGGCTACGACGTGATCGTCGACGGCGTCGACAACTTCCCGACGCGCTACCTGCTCAACGACGCGTCCGTGCGCCTGAAGATCCCGGTCGTCAGCGCGTCGATCCTCGGCTTCGACGGCCAGCTGTCGGTGTTCGCGCCCTACGAGGGGCCGTGCTCCCGCTGCCTGTACCCCGTGCCGCCGCCGGCCGAGCTGGCCCCGAGCTGCGGCGCCAACGGCGTGCTCGGCGTGCTGCCGGGGACGATGGGCCTGCTGCAGGCGACGGAGGTCGTCAAGCTGATCGTCGGCGCCGGCGAGCCGCTGATCGGCCGCCTGCTGCTCTACGAGGCGCTCGGCGCGACGTTCACCGAGCTCAAGGTCCGCCGCGACCCCGAGTGCGCCATCTGCTCGCGCGAGCCCGACGACATCTCCGAGGACGAGATGGGCGTCTTCCCCGACTACGAGGCGTTCTGCGCCGCGGCGGGCTAGGCTGCCGCGCT
>JAWVGK010000426.1:0-5096 GCA_033855155.1 Solirubrobacteraceae bacterium
ACCGAGATCCCGATCGGATCCGAGCACGAGATCTGCGGCGTCGTCGACCTCGTCGACATGAAGGCCTACAGCTACGACGGCAGCGGCCGCGACAACGGCGTCGAGATCCCGATCCCCGACGACCTGCTGGCGCTCGCCGAGGAGTACCGCGAGAAGCTCATGGACGAGGTCTGCGAGGTCTCGGACTCGCTCATGGAGCGCTACCTCGAGGGCGAGCCGATCGAGCACGACGAGATCGTCACGGCGCTGAAGGACGGCACGAACCACGGGTCGCTGTACCCCGTGACCTGCGGCGTCGCGACGCGCAACCTCGCCACCGACCGGCTGCTCGACGCGATCGTCGAGGACCTGCCCTCGCCGGTCAAGCACGGTGGCCTCGAGCTGCCCGAGATTACGCTCGAGCATCGCGACGACGCGCCCCTGTACGCCTACGTCTTCAAGACCCGCGCCGACCCGTTCGCGGGCCGCATCAACCTCTTTCGCGTCTACCAGGGCGTCATGCGCCACGACACGCAGGTCATGAACACGACGACCCACCACAAGGAGCGCATCGGCCAGCTGCTCGTCTTCAGCGGCAAGGACTCCGGCCACGCCGAGGAGTTCGGGCCCGGCGACGTCGGCGCGGTCGCCAAGCTCAAGGAGACCAAGGCGGGCGACTGGCTCGCTGAGCGCGACGAGCCGATCTCGATGCCGAAGATCTCGCTGCCGGCGCCGGTGATGGCGTTCGCGATGGAGGCCAAGGGCGACGAGGACAAGGTCTACACGTCGCTGCGCCGCCTGCAGGAGGAGGACCCGACGATCGACCTGCACCGCGACGCGCAGACCGGCGATCAGATCATCGCCGGGCTGTCGCAGATGCACGTCGAGGTGATCGTCGACCGCCTCAAGGAGCGCTTCGGCGCGGAGGTCGCGCTGAAGCCGCCGCGCGTGCCCTACCAGGAGACGATCCGCAAGCCGGCCAAGGCCCACGGGCGCCACAAGAAGCAGTCCGGCGGGCGCGGGCAGTTCGGCGACTGCCACATCTCGATCGAGCCGCTGTCGGACCCCGCCGACGCCGCGGACTTCGAGTTCGTCAACCACATCAAGGGCGGCGTCATCCCGACCTCGTTCATCCCGGCGGTCGAGAAGGGCGTCATCGAGGCGATGCTCAGCGGGCCGATCGCCGGCTGTCCGGTCAAGGGCGTGCGCGTGACGGTCTTCGACGGCAGCTACCACACCGTCGACTCGTCGGAGATGGCGTTCAAGCTGGCGGGCTCGATCGCGATGCGCGAGGCGATGAGCAACGCCGCGCCGGTGCTGCTCGAGCCGATCATGCTCGTGACGCTGACGATCCCCGAGGACTCCGTCGGCGACGTCATCGGCGACCTCAACTCGCGGCGCGGGCGCCCGCAGGGGATGGAGGGCGTCGGCGGCGGCGTGACCGAGGTCAAGGCCGAGGTGCCGATGGCGGAGATGCTGACCTACGCGCCGGACCTGCGCTCGCTGACGGGCGGCCAGGGCGACTACACGATGGACTTCGACCACTACGAGGAGGTGCCGGCGCACCTCCAGCAGAAGGTCGTCGACCAGGCCAGGCAGGAGGAGGAGGCGGTCAGCGCGTAGCGCCCGCGGCGCGCGCGCTTCGCGGCCGGGTAGATTGCTGGCCGATGTGGCCACTGGAGGCCGTCGAGTTCCTGCGCGAGCTCGAGGACAACAACGACCGCGACTGGTTTCGCGCCAACCGCGCGCGCTACGACGCGCACCTCGTCGCGCCGGGGCGCGCGCTTGCGGCGAGCCTCGCGCACCTCGGCGACGCGCGCTTCTTTCGGCCCTACAACGACGCGCGCTTCCAGAATCGCCCGCCGATCAAGGAGCAGCTCGGGATCGCGATCGGCTATGGCGGGGCGGGCGGCTACTACGTCGAGCTGTCGCTCGACGGCCTGCTCGTCGGCGCCGGCCTGCATCACCCGGCGACCGACCAGCTCGAGCGCTTTCGCGCGGCGCTCGATGACGACCGCCGCGCGCAGGCCTTCGAGCGCGCCGTGCGCCGGTGCGACCGCGCCGCGCTGCGGATGATCGAGCCGGCGCTCAAGCGCGCCCCGCGCGGCTACCCCGCCGACCACCCGCGCATCGAGCACCTCAAGCGCAAGCACGTCACGGTCTTCGCGCGCCACGAGCTCGGACCGTGGCTGCACGAGTCGCAGTGCGCCGAGCTCGTCCGCCGCCAGCTCGACGCGACGCGGCCGCTCGTGCGCTGGCTGACCGAGCAGGTCGGCCCGTCGACGCTGCCGCGGGCGCGCCGCTGACCGCGCCGGCGAGGCCGCGCTCGTGCGCTGGCCGACCGAGCAGGTCGGCCCGTCGACGCTGCCGCGGGCGCCCGCTGACCGCGCCGGCGCCGCGACCGCGGCGCCCGGACGAACGATTGGTGGGCGGCGAGCGACCCCCGCCGGTACCCTGACGCGCATGACGGCGCGCAAATCGATCACGACCACGCGCGCCGCCGTCTCGTGCGACGTCTGCGGCCGCACGCTGCTGCGCGGCGAGCACGCCGATCCGTTCATCGCCGGCGGAGCGCGGCGCATGGTCTGCGAGCTCTGCACCGCCCGCGCCGCGAACGAGGGCTGGATCCGCGAGGGCGCCGACAACACGCTCGGCGTGCGCCGCAACGGGCAGCGCGGCGGTCGCTCGCTGCTCGGCCGCCTGCGCCCGCGCCAGCTTCCCGGCCGGCGCGCGCCTGCTGACGAGCCGCCGCCGCAGCAGCGCCGCAGCTACGGCAACGTCGATCGCATCGAGTCCGCCGAGCGCGCGCAGGAGGCGGCCGTCTCGCACGACGCCGCCGTCGCCGGCCCCGACGCCGCGCCGCAGGCCCACGACGTCCCCGTCTCGCGCGAGCCGCGCCACGTGCGCGCCGTGCCGACGAACGCCGACCTGAAGATGGCGCGCGCGCTCGACGTGTTCAACAAGAGCGCGCACCCGCGCCGCATCGCCGGGGTGGCGCGCTCGCTCGGGACGCCGAGCGTCGGCGTGCTGCCGTCCGAGGTCGAGGGCGCGATCGTGACGATCGTCGTCGGCTGGGAGCTGTGCTGGTATCGCTACGAGGTCGATCTCGCCGACGAGGCTGCCGGCGTGCGCGTCACCGGCCAGGGCGCCGAGCTGACCGAGCTGACCGAAGCCGAACAAACGGCCAACGCCCTGGCGGACGAGCGTGGACGCCTTGTCCTTGCCGCATGAGTCCGGGCTTGTCTAGGGTGAGGTCATGATCTACTGCGTCGTGCCGGAGGCGCTGGAGGCGGAGCTGTTCGACAAGCTCACGACCTACTACGCCGACGACGAGAACGTCACCGTCATCGTCGACCGCCGCAAGTCCGAGCGGCGTGGGCCGAGCGACGATCCGGCCGCGGCCGAGCAGCGCGAGATACGCGACCGCCGACGGGCGCGCGTGGCCGGCGAGTTTCCGCGCCTCGACCCGGAGTGAGCGTGGCGTCGTGAAGGTCGTCGTGCACGTCGACGGCGGCGCGCGGGGCAACCCCGGACCGGCCGCCGCAGGCGCGGTGATCTCGACGCCCGGCGGTGACGTGCTCGCCGAGGCCGCCGAGCCGATCGGCATCGCGACGAACAACGTCGCCGAGTACCGCGGGCTGCTGCTCGGGCTCGAGCGCGCGCGCGAGCTCGGCGCCACCGAGGTCGAGGTCGTCAACGACTCCGAGCTCGTCGCCAAGCAGGTCAACGGGATCTACAAGGTCAAGCATCCGGACATGAAGCCGCTGCACGCGGCGGCGCTGCAGGCGCTGGGTGGCTTCGAACGCTGGTCGATCCGCTCGGTCCCGCGGGCGCAGAACGCCGACGCCGACGCGCTCGTCAACCAGGCGCTCGACGCCGCCGCGCATTCGTAACGCCCTGACGGAGCGACCGGCGCTCGCCGCGGGCGCGGGTGCGATCGCGATCGCCTTCTCGGCCATCCTCGTCGATCTCGCGAACGTCAGTCCCTCGACCGCGGCCGTGTTTCGCTGCGGCTACGCGCTGCCGGTGCTCGCGCTGCTCGCCCTGCGCGAGCGCCGCCGCTTCGGTCCGCCGCCGCGCGCCCACCAGCGCTACGCCGCGGCCGGCGGAGCGTTCTTCGCCGCCGACCTGATCCTCTGGCACCACGCGATCGCCGACGTCGGCGCGGGCCTTGCGACGGTGCTCGGGAACCTCCAGGTCGTGCTCGTCGCCGTCGCCGCGTGGGCCCTGCTCGGCGAGCGCCCGTCGGCGCGCGTGGCATTCGCCGTGCCGCTCGTGTTCGCGGGCGCGGTGCTGATCTCGGGCGTCGTCGGCAACGGCGCGTACGGCTCCGATCCCGCGCTCGGGGCGCTCTACGGCGTGCTGACCGCGGTCGCCTACACGGGCTTCATCCTCGTCCTGCGCGAGGCCGGCCGCGACCTGCGGCGCCCGGCCGGGCCGCTGTTCGCGGCCACGCTCGTGGCGACGGTCGTGGCGTTCGGGGCGGGCACCGTGCTCGGTGAGGTCGACCTCGTCCCGGATTGGCCTTCGCACGGCTGGCTCGCCACGCTCGCGCTGACCTCGCAGGTGCTCGGCTGGCTGCTGATCGCCGTCGCGCTGCCGCGCCTGCCGGCGTCGCTGACGTCGGTCGTCCTGACCGTGCAGCCGGTCGGATCGGTGCTGCTCGGGATCGTGCTGCTCGGCGAGGAGCCCGCGCCGCTGCAGCTCGCCGGCGTCGCGGTGATCGTCGCCGGGATCGTGGTTGCGACGCGCCGGGCTCCGGCGCCGGCGCTTGCCTGAGAGGCCGGCGGGTACACACCCCAGCGTACCCGACCCGGACCGCCTGGATTTCGGCGCATCGCCGCATCGCCAGCTGTAGTGTCCTTACGAGGGTGGGTTGAGGATGTTCTATAGAAGGAGGAGACCATGGGACGGACGGTGCCCCTTCAGGTGGCCGTCAACGGGGAGTCGCATGAATCAGAGGTCCCTGCGCGACTTCTGCTCGTGCATTACCTGCGCGACGAGCTCGGGCTGACCGGCACGCACGTCGGTTGTGACACGTCCAACTGCGGGGCCTGCACGTGCCTCGTCGACGGCGAGTCCGTCAAGAGCTGCACGGTGCTCGCCGTCCAGTGCGA
>JAWVGK010000427.1:0-3182 GCA_033855155.1 Solirubrobacteraceae bacterium
GCGGTCGCGTCGACCGCTTCAAGCGCCGCGCCGCGAAGCGCCAGCCCGGCACGTAGGTCCCCCCGCCGTTGGCAGCCGCCGGAGATCAGCAGCGGCTGCCCTCGCTCTCCACGAGCAACGACCTGCCCGTCGGCGGGCAGGCCGTGCTCGAGGGCGTGATGATGCGCGGCGTCTCGACGTGGGCCGTCGCGGTCCGCGCGCCGACCGCCGAGCAACTCGCCGGCGGCCGGCGCTTGGACGCCGACGAGGCGGCGCGCGGCGAGATCGTCGTCCAGAGCTTTCCGCTCGTGTCGGTGCTCAAGCGCCACCGCTGGCTGCGCCGGCCGATCGTGCGCGGCGTCGTCGCGCTCGGCGAGTCGCTGCAGATCGGCATCCGGGCGCTCGGCATCGCCGCCAACGCGCAGTCGCCCGACGACGACGAGCCGATCTCGCATGCCACGTGGCTCGGGACGGTGACGCTCGCGCTGTCGCTCGCGGTCGGGCTGTTCTTCCTGCTGCCGGTCGCGCTCACGAGCCTCGTCAAGGACCAGCTGCCCAACTCGCTGGTCTTCGTGCTCGTCGAGAAGCTCGTGCGGATCGCGATCTTCCTCGCCTACCTGTGGGCCGTGTCGCGGATGCGCGAGCTGCGGCGGGTGTTCGAGTACCACGGCGCCGAGCACAAGACGATCTCCTGCTATGAGGCGGGTATGGCGCTGACGACCGAGAACGCGCAGCGCTTCAGCCGCCTGCACCCGCGCTGCGGCACGAGCTTCATGCTGATCGTCATGGTCGTGGCGGTCGTCGTCTTCGCCCCGCTGGGGACGCCCGCCTGGTACTGGCTGTTCGCCTCGCGCGTCGTCGGCATCCCACTCGTCGCCGGCCTCGCGTTCGAGGTCATCAAGTGGATGGGCCGCAACCGCTCCAAGCGCTGGGCTCGGGCGCTGATGGTGCCGGGCATGAAGCTCCAGCTGCTGACCACGCGCGAGCCCGACCACGCCCAGCTCGCGGTCGCGATAGCGGCGCTCGAGGCGGTGCTCGCGGTCGAGAGCCCGGCCGACGCGGGGGAGGAGGACCGGGTCGGGATGGAGGTCGTGGCGTAGGGTGGCCTTGCGCGTGTCCTGACGAGTCGCCTCCGCGATGCCCCGAGGCTCCCGCGCCTCATCCGAGGCAGCATGCAAGTGCCGGAACCATCGAATAGGGGCACTTCATGGCTTGACGAGAATCGCGCGCCAAGAGCCAGCCCTACCTTCGAATGCCCAGCGGTCAGCGGGTCTGCTGCGGAATTGTGACCATCGACACAACGCCGCGGCAGCGCCTGAGCTAGCGTCTCTTAGAACGGCATGTTCGTGGAACGGGTGGGTGTTCAGCCTGACTCAGGACAAAGAACCTAATCAGCTCGGTGGGCTTGCCCGGTGCGACGAGGAACTCTACGATCGAATGGACCTCCATGTGTGGGCATCACGACGATGCGGGCGCGGCTTGCTCGGCGTGCTCGTCGGCAGCACAGTGCTGGTGTGCGGTGCGTGTGGCGACGGTTCCTCGAGTTCCGACGCGGGCGCACGGGCTGGATCCGCGTCGAGGCCTAGCGCGGACGAGCCGGGCGCCCTACAAGGCCCGAGGGGACGACCCCCACCTGCTGCGGTCCGCGCGTCCGTCCTGCCGCGCGAGCTCGTCGCGACGTGGATCAGCACAGACGAGGGCGCCGCAGAGCTGATCTACGTCTTCAACGATGACGGCACCTACAAACATGCCGGAGTGCTGCTCCAGGAGCGCGACACTGGCCTGCTCAGCTACAAGATCGGTGCCCGCGGGAGCGCGCGCACAAGAGGCCACACGCTCGTGTTGCGCCAGCACAACGGAACGCAGTCGCTTCGTGACCCGGACTCACCTAGCAGCAACTTCGACAAAGCCATGCGACCGACCGTCAAGCGCTACACGTGGGCGACCCGGGGCGGGTTACTGTTTCTCACCGACTCGACGGGGGCCCAGCCGATCGAGTACCGACGCCAGTGAGACGCCTTCGTCCGCGATCGGATCTTCGGCTGACTGGGTCCAATTTCCTGCAGACAGCGGTGACGATCGCCGTGGCCGTCTTGGTCGCGGTTGCCGGTCTAATGTCCTCCGCCGCGGCGGGTGAGTGGCAGTCGAGTGTGCGACAGGAGGTCAAGCGGTCCGCCGCGCTGCTCCAGTACACATCCCGCGTGTATGGCAGCGAGGCCCCGATCGCGTTCGACCTCGCCGTGCTGGAGGCGCGTGCCGCCCGGCTTTCCGGCGCGGACGCCAAGGTCGAGCGCAAGGCGCTGTTCTCGCTCCGCCGCGCCTATATCAGTGTCGACACCGTCGTGTCTGGCGACCGCTACCGCCGTGCCGACGGCAGCTACAATCTCGCGCGTCGCCTGGCGGACCTGCGGACACGGGAGCCGCTGCCCGACCCCCAGGTCGCCGTGCGGGCCGGAGACCGGAAGCGTGACCAGGCCTCCGTGGTCATTCTGGCGGTAATCCCACTCCTCTTGCTGTACCTCGTCGCCGAGTTTGTGTTGCGTCGTCGTCAGAAAGGGCGTCGGGGCGCCTCGATCACAGCGGCGGCTGACGACGTCGACCTCGTGCCGCGCCCGTGGAGCTCCCCGAGCAAACGCCGCTTCGGCGTTAGCGTCGCATTGGTCGCATGGCTCGCCGTCGCGCTGTTCGCAGTATGCCAGGTGCAGTTCGCCAACGCGGAGGCGCGCGCCCAATCCGCATCCTCGCGCAAGGCCGTCCAGGTCTCCACCGCGCTTGGGGCCGGCACCTTGCGTTCCAACTTCGCGCTCGATGCCGCCCGCCGCGCGCGCATGCGTGCGGTCGAGGCCGTCGGCAAGCAGCTTGTCGCCCTCGATGAATCCGACCAGGCGACAGTCAAGCGCCTCGGCTCCGAGGCCGACGTCGAGAAGGCCACCAGCGACATCGCCCTGAGTCTGGCCCATGGCCTATCTCGCCCGCTCACCGCGGTCGACGGTGTCGACGCCGCAACCCGCGATGCCGTCAACGCCACACTCGCCGATGCCGACGTCCTGCGCAAGGACCAAAACCGCGAGGCCGACCGCGCCAACGCCGCGGGCACACGCACCAGCCGCGTCGCGCTGGCGATCCTCTTCGCTGGCCTGGCGCTCAGCCTGTCCGCCCTTGCGGGCAGCACCCGCGTCGCGGGCGCCACGATCATGGACCGC
>JAWVGK010000428.1:0-4949 GCA_033855155.1 Solirubrobacteraceae bacterium
CGCGTTCGTCGTCGAGATGGACGACTGGCGCTGCTACATCCACGACCTCGAGGATCGGCTCGGCCTGCCGCGCGCGGGCAGCGAGGCCGCGACGGCACGCCAGCCCAGCGGCAGCTCGTGAAGGTCGCCTTCCTCGTCAACGACCTCCAGCTCTCCGGCGGGATCGGCGTCGTCGTCCAGCACGCGCTGCAGCTCGTCCGCGAACACGAGTTCGAGGTCACGCTCGTGCTCGTCCGCGAGCAGGAGGACCCCGACTGGGCCTACGAGCCGCTGCGCGACCTGCACATCGTGTCGCTGCCGCAGGCCTGCGAGGAGCGCTTCGACATCGCGATCGCGACGTGGTGGGAGACGACGTTCTCCCTGTTCGACGTGCCCGCGGATCGCTACGCGTACTTCGTGCAGTCGCTCGAGGATCGCTTCTACGGACCGGACGACGCCGAGCGCCTGGGCGCCGGGCTGACGCTCGACCTGCCGGTCGCCTTCATCACCGAGGCCTCGTGGATCGCGCAGACGCTGCGCGAGCTGCGGCCCGACGCACTCTGCCTGCTCGTGCGAAACGGCATCGACAAGCGCATCTTCAGCATCCCCGATCGCCTCGACGTCCGCCTCGGCGAGCCGCTGCGCGTGCTCGTGGAGGGCAACCCGCGGTCGTGGTTCAAGCACGTCCACGACGCGATCGAGACGACCGCCGCGATGCGCGAGCCGCATCACCTGACGGTCGTCTGCGGCGACCGCCACGGCCTCGGCGACGTCCACGCCGACCGCATCGTCGGGCCGCTGACCCCCGACGAGATGGCCGCGCTGTACGGCGAGAGCGACGTGCTGCTGAAGCTGTCGAGCGTCGAGGGGATGTTCGGCCCGCCGCTGGAGGCGTTTCATCGCGGCGCGACGTGCGTCACGACGCCGGTGACCGGCTACGACGAGTACGTCGAGCACGGCTGGAACGCGCTGACGTGCGACTGGGACGACCGTGCCGGCGCGGCGCGGGCGCTGGACCTGCTCGCCCGCGATCGCGCCCTGCTGCACCACCTGCGCTGCAACGCGATCGACACCGCCCGCGGATGGCCCGACTGGCATCAACAGGGCGGGTTGATGGCGCTCGCGCTGCGGCGCATCCGCAGCTCGCCGGCGCCCGGAGGGGAGGGCGCCGCACGCGCGCTCGTGTCCGACCTGTCGGCCGGCGTGCACCTCTACGCGACGCACATGCAGCAGCGCGACGAGTTCGCCCGCCAAGCCGCGCCGGTCGAGCGCCTGCGCGCCCACCCGGCGATGGTGTGGGCCAAGCACGCGCGCGACCGGCGCTGGGCGCGCGCGCTGAGCTGGCCGCTGCGGCGCTTGGCGCCGGGCGCGCTACGCCGGCTGCTGGGCCCGTGAGCCGGCTGCGCGCGGCGGCCAGCGCGCTGCTCGGGCGCTCCGGGGATCCGCTCGCCGTCACCGCGCCGGCGAGCCTGCTCGAGCACGCCCGCCGTGGAACCGCGCCGCTGGCGGACGGCGCCGCGGGGGCCGCGCGCACGCCGGCCCTCGGCATCGCCGTCGTCGTCCCCGCGTTTCGCCGCGGCAGCGGCGGGCACCGCGCGATCGCCGATCTCGTACGCGGCCTGGAGCGGCGCGGTCATCGCTGCTCGCTGTGGATCAGCGACGAGGAGCGACGCCACGCGGGTCACGCCGGCGCGGAGGTGGCGGCGCAGTTCGCCGACTGCTTCGGGGCGATCGACGGCCCGGTGCGCGTCGGCTTCGATCGCTGGGAGCCGGTCGACGTCGCCGTCGCGACGGGCTGGCAGACGGTCGCGCGCGTCCTGCTGCTCGAGGGCGCCAAGGCGCGCGCCTACCTCGTGCTCGACCACGAGCCCGAGTTCTACGCGACGTCTGCCGAGCGCGAGTGGTCGGCGTGGACCTACCGCCAGGGCCTGCACGCGATCGCCGCGTCGGCGTGGCTGGCCGGGCTCGTCGGCGAGCGCTACGGCGCCGCCGTGCGGGCGTTCGAGTTCGGCATCGACCACGACACCTACAGGCCGCTGGACGTCGCGCGCAGCGACGACCGCGTGCTGTTCTACGCGCGTGCCGTGACCGCCCGCCGCGCGGTGCCGCTCGGGCTGCTGGCGCTCGCCGAGCTGCACCGCCGCCGCCCGGGGGTGACGATCGCGCTGTTCGGCGAGAGCCGCCCGCTGCGGCCCGGCTTTCCGGCGCAGGACCTCGGCGTGCTCGCACCCGAGGCTCTGGCGCGCGCGTACGCGCAAGCCACGATCGGCGTCGTCCTGTCGATGACCAACCCGTCGCTGATCGGACCGGAGATGCTCGCCTGCGGGCTGCCGGTCGTCGAGCTCGACGCCGACGCGACGCGGGCGGGCTTCGGCGGCGACGGCCCGATGGTGCTCGCGCCGTTTCATCCGCTCGCGCTCGCGGACGCGATCGAGCAGCTGCTCGACGATCCCTCCCAGCGCGCGCGGCGCGCCCGGCAGGGCCTCGCGCTCGCCGCCGGTCGCACCTGGAGCGCGGCGGCCGCGGCGGTCGAGACGGGGCTGCGCGAGGCGCTCACGCGATCGGCTGCCTCACCGCCCGCACCGTGATCAGCAGCTCGTAGTCGCGATCGTCGAACGCGAGCTGCGCCTCGGTCAGCTCCTCGGCGGCCAGCCCGTAGAGAAACGCGCACGCCGTCAGCACGTTGCCGTGCGCGCGCACCTCGACTCCGTCCTCGCCGAAGACGTCGGCGAACAGCCGCCGCGCACCCTGTGACGTGAAGCGCCACCAGTCGCCCCAGTCGCGCTGGTCCTCGCGACTGACCTGGCTCATCCCCGGGACCGTCGCGAGCACGACGCCGCCGGGCTTGAGCAGGCGATGGGCGCCGCGCACGGCATCGGCGACGTCGTAGACGAAGGGCAGCGTCTGGGTCATCACGAAGCAGTCGAACGCTGCCGCGGGGATGCCCTCGCCGGTCGTCAGGTCGCCGACGATCGTCGCCTCGGGATTGCCGGGCGCGGCGTGCAGCACGTCGCCGCGCCTCACGTCGCCGCCGCCGTACCAGCCCGTGTACGTCGACTCGGCGACCTCGAGCACGCGCCCGCGCACGTCGGCCGCCTGGGCTGCCAAGAAACGCTCGATGTACCAGCGGTCGACCGGCTTGCCGCGTTCGAAGCCGAACGTCCGGCTGACCGGCTCCAGGCGCGTGAGACCGATCGCCGCGGCGGTCGTCTGCCGGCGGCGGCGCGCGAGCCTCGCGAACCGCGACGGCGCGTTCACGGCGGTGGATCGGTGGGCGCCGGCGCACGCATGCCGGGAGATACTGGCAGTGACGGCAGACCACGCGCGACGACCTGCTCAGAACGCGAATGCGTAGTCTCGCGCGTCATGGCGTCGATCGACATCGTCATATGCGTGACGGGCACCGGCGAGAGCGTCGGCCGCTGCCTGGGCGCGCTGGCCGTCCAGCGCTCGCCGCGCGTGTGGCTGGCGTTCGTCGGCTCCGACGAGACCGACGCTCGTGCCGAGGTCGCCGCGGCGCACGCGGCGACGCCGCGCGTGCGCGTGCTGCGCAGCAGCGGCCCCGGCCTCGCCGCGGCGCGCAACGCGGCGCTGGCGGCGTCGAGCGCCGACGTCCTGGCGTTCGTCGAGGACGACGTGGTGGTCGCACCGGACTGGGTCTCGATCCTGCAGGGCGCATGGGACGCGGCGCCCGATCGCGTGGCGGCGATCGGCGGCCCGATCGAGCTCGACCTGCGAGGCCGGCCGCCGCGCTGGTTCAGCGAGGCGCTGCACGCCGGCTACGCGACGCTCGACTACGGCCCCCTCCCGCTCACGCTCGATCCGGCGACGCGGACGCTGCACGGCGGCAACCTCAGCGTGCGCTGCGCGCCGCTGCGCGCGCTCGGCGGATTCTGGCCGGCGTACGGCCACGGCGACGGCCGCGACTGGTTCTCCGAGGAGCACTACGCCCAGCGCGAGCTCGGCGACGCCGGCTGGGAGGTGCGATACGAGCCTGCGGCCCGCGTCTCGCGCGTGCCCTCCCAGCAGCAGCTCACGCCCGCGCGAGTCCTGCGCCGGCGCTGGCGCTACGGCGCGCGCATGGCGATCAGCGGCCGGCCGCAGCCGCCGGCCGTCGCGCTGTCGCAGGCCGCCTCGTCGGCCGCGGGCGCGGCGATGGCGGCCGCCCAGCGCCGTCCGGCGCTGGCGGTCCAACGCGCCGCGCGGGCGGCTCAGAGCCTCGGCGTGCTGGCCGGCCGGCCGCTGGCCGCGCGGGACTTCCGCCCCACCGGCCCGCGCCCGTTCGGCAACGAGATCCCGCAGACGCCGGCGGCGCGCCGGCCGCGCATCGCCGCGCGTTCGGAGTCGGCGACGGCGGCGATCCTGCTCTACCACCGCGTCGCGGATCCCGCGAGCGGCCCCGACGGCATGTGCGTCTCGCCGGACCACTTCGACGAGCAACTGCGTCAGCTCAGCGCGCACCCGGTGCTCGAGCTCGCCGAGCTCGCCGAGCTCGCCCGCGCCAAGCGCGTGCCGGCCGGCGCGCTCGCGGTGTCCTTCGACGACGGCTACGAGGACACGCTCGTCAACGCCCGCCCGCGGCTCGCCGCGGCCGGGATCTCCGCGACGGTCTTCGTGACGACGGGGCACGTCGCCGATCAGCGACCGTTCTTCTGGGACGAGCTGCGCCGCTCGCTGACCGGCCCGGGCCCCCGGCCGGCGCAGCTGACCCTGTCGCTGCCAGATGGATCGCGCGCCTGGCGCACCGACACGCCGCAGCGGCGCGAGAAGGTCCGCCGTCAGATCCACGACCTCATCCAGCCGGCGTCGCCGGCCGTGATCGACGGCGTGCTCGCCGAGCTCGCCGGGTGGACGGGCGCGGGCTCCCCGATCGACGATCCGCGGGCGATGACGCTCGACGAGCTGCGGGCGCTCGCCGCCGACCCGCTGATCGCGATCGGCGCCCATACCGTCCGTCACAGCAACCTCGG
>JAWVGK010000429.1:0-2639 GCA_033855155.1 Solirubrobacteraceae bacterium
AAGTCGTGGCCCCACTGCGACACGCAGTGCGCCTCGTCGACGACGAACAGCCCGATCCGGACGTCCTTCATCGCCTCGAGGAAGGGCGCTGACGAGAAGCGCTCGGGCGCGACGTACAGCAGTCGCAGGTCGCCGGCGGCTGCGCGCTCGAGCGCCGCGCGGTTGTCGGCGCCGTCGCGCTGGGCGTTGACGAGCGCGGCGCGCCCAGGCGCGATTGCGGCCAGCGCGTCGACCTGGTCCTGCATGAGCGACACGAGCGGCGACACGACGAGCGTCAGGTCGTCGCGCACGAGTGCCGGCAGCTGGTAGCACAGCGACTTGCCGGCGCCGGTCGGCATCACGACGAGCACGTCGCGCGCCGGGGGCCCGATCGCGGCGCGCACCGCCTGCTCCTGACCGGGGCGGAAGGCGTCGAAGCCGAAGTGCTCGTGCAGGGCGGCGGCGGGATCCATGACGCGGCCCGACATTAGCGGCCGATGGCGCGAGCGGGCCGGACTGCGCGAACACGTTGCAGAGTCTGCGCAGTCTTGTGACGAAGGGCCTGGCCGGCCGTGCCCGGCAGCGGCAGTGGCAGCGCAAGGCTCGAGATGGATCCTGACGCGTTAGTTGCGCCACCGACCGGGTAAAGCCCAGCGGCCAAATGTCCGTGCGCTACATCTTTCGCTGTCAGTTCTGCACCGGCCAGCCCGACCCGCTGACGCAGCTCGCGCTGGAGGCATCGATCCGCGAGGTCACCTTCGGCGCCTACCAGAACGCGATGCCCGGCCGCTGGCTCGTGTGGCACGGCAAGGGCCTCTACGGTCCGACGCGCTACGCGTGCGAGAACCATCGCAGCGACCTCGTCGCGTACCTGCGCGAGCACTACGGGACGATCGGCTTTCACCCGTGGAAGCGGCCGCCGTACCCGTCGAGCCTCGCGTCCGGCGACACCGAGCGCGCGTGGCGGATCGCGACCCGCCGGGGGATCACGGGCGGCTTCTGACCGGCGAAGACTCCGCGTGCGAGATTGACGGCCGGGGTAGTCTGAGAAGTGCATGTCGTGTCGTCTCGTCTTCCGGTGTCAGTACTGCGATCGTCAACCCGATCCGTTGACACAGGTGAGCCTCGAGAAGACCGTCGCCGAAGTCGTCTGGGGCGCCTACCTCGATGCGATGCCCGCGCGCTGGCTCGTGTGGCACGGCAAGGGGCTCTATGGCCCGACGCGCTACGCCTGTCCTGAGCATCGCGGCGACCTCACGGCGTTCCTGCGCGCGCACTACGGCACCGTCGGCTGGCACCCATGGAAGCGGCCGCCATACCCGACGACGCTGCGGAGCGCCGACACCGAGCGCGCCGTCGCCGTCGGAGCCCGCTCGGCGATGCCGAAGTGGGGCTACGGCCCGCAGGTCAAGTAGCGCCGGCCGCGCGGCATTCCTCAGCCGTCGACGAACTCCCCGACGAGCAGGTCCATCAGCAGGCCGTCGTGCCACCCGTCGTCGCGCCGCTCGTGCGCGCGCAGCACGCCGACGGGCTTGAAGCCGACGGCCGCGTACGTCCTGATCGCGCGCGCGTTGTCGACCGCGGGGTCGATCGTGAAGCGGTGATGGCCGCGCGCGACGAAGTGGCGGATCGCGACCCGCAGCGCTTCACGACCGTAGCCCTGCCCGTGCAGGCGCGGCGCGACGACGATGTCGAAGCTCACGCACGGGTACTGCCACCAGTCCTCTTCGTGGTACAGCAGCCAGCCCCCGACCTCGCCGTCGACGACGATGACCCAGCTCGTCTCGAGCTCGTCGAAGGCGTCCTCGGGGTTGAACGGGCCCCACCACGGCACGACCTCCGGGTCCGACAGGATCTCCCCTAGCGCCTCGGCGTCGGCGTCCAGCGCCGGGCGCAGCAGCAGGCGCTCCCCCGCGAGCTCCACGTCGTTGCCCTCCGGCACCTCCGGCACCTGCGGCACGTCCGGCACCGCGCGCGAGCGACGCTACGCGCGCACGAGCGGCAGCTCGAGCGCGTACTTGCCGTTGGCGTCGTCGGTGCCCTCGAGCGGATAGCGCCCGCTGAAGCACGCGTCGCAGTGGCGCTCCGAGGACCCGCGGACGGCTTCGTAGACACCTCCCAACGACAGGTACGCGAGCGAGTCGCAGTGCAGCTCGGCGGCGATCTGCTCGACCGTGCGGCCGTGGGCGATCATCTCCTCGCGCGTGGACATGTCGACGCCGTAGTGACACGGGTGCATGATCGGCGGCGCCGAGATGCGCATGTGAACCTCGCGCGCGCCGGCGTCGCGCAGCATCTGCACGATCTGGCGCGTCGTGTTGCCGCGCACGATCGAGTCGTCGACGACGACGAGCGACTTGCCGCCCACGATCTCGGGCAGCGGGTTGAACTTCAGCCGCAGGCCCTGCTTGCGCAGCTCCTGGCCGGGCTGGATGAACGTGCGCGCCACGTAGCGGTTCTTGACGAAGCCGTCGTCGGTCGGCAGGCCCGAGGCACGGGCGTAGCCGCGGGCGGCGGCGTTGCCGGAGTCGGGAACGGCGATCACCATGTCGGCTTCGACCGGTGACTCGCGCCACAGCTCCTCCCCCATGCGCCCGCGCGAGACCTGGAGGACCGTGCCCTCCATGCGCGAGTCGGGACGGGCGAAGTAGATGTGCTCG
>JAWVGK010000430.1:0-4931 GCA_033855155.1 Solirubrobacteraceae bacterium
ACCTCGTCGTGCACCAGGCGCGGCTGCCGGACGGCTCGCGCCGCGTCGTCGCCGTCAGCGAGGTCGTGCGCGTCGCCGGCGGCGCCGGCACGCGCGAGCTGTACGCGCTGCGCGACGGGCGGCCCGCATGGCGTGCGCCGCTTGGCGACGCGCTCGCCGAGCGGCTGGCGGCGGCCGCATGATCGCGGTCGCGACCCTCGTCGGCGTCCGCATGGCACCTGGTCCCCGCCATCCGGGGAACAGCTGCCACAGGCGGCGCGGCCGCGGAGCCGAATCATGACCGCGGCGGGGCTGCTCGCGGGGATCGCCGCGGCCTGCGTCGTGCTCGCCGTCTGGGAGGCGATCGCGGCCGCCGAGCAGGAGCGCGTGGTGCATGCCGCCGCGCGCTGGCTGGCGCCCGCGCTGGCCGCGCTGCGGTCCGGCCGCGAGCCGACGAGCCCGCAGCGGCGGCGCTTGATGCTCGTCGCAGCGGCGTCGCTCGTCGGCGCGGGGTGGCTGGCGGCGGGGCCGTGGGCGGGGCTCGCGCTCGGCGCCGCCGCGCCGTGGATCGCGCGGCTCGCGCTGCGCGCGCGACAGGCCCGTCAGCGCGCGCAGGTCGCGGCCCAGGCGCCCGCGATCGCCCGCGCGATCGGCGACGCGCTCGCCGGCGGGCACTCCGTGCGGGGCGCGCTCGCGGCCGCCGCGCAGGGTGGCGGCGTCGCCGGCCCGGCGGGCGAGGAGCTGCGTCTCATGGCCGCCGCGCTGGAGCTCGGCGAGCGCACCGACGACGTGCTGCGCGCCTTCGCGCGGCGGGCGGGTCCCGGCCCGTGCGACACGCTCGCCGCGGCGATCCTGCTGCAGCGCGACGCCGGCGGCGACCTCACCGGCCTGCTGCGTTCGCTCGCGGCCGCGCTCGAGGCGCGCGGGCGGGTGGTCGCCGAGGCACGCTCGGCGACCGCTCAGGCGCGCTTCACGGCGCTCGTCGTCGCGGGCCTGCCGCTCGCGGGGCTCGCGCTCGGCGAGCTCGGCCAGCCGGGCTTCGTCGTGGCGCTCGTGCGCGAGCCGCGGACGGCCGTGTTGGTTGGGCTGGCGCTCGTGCTCCAGGCGATCGCGTTGCTGTGCGTGCGGCGGATCGCGCGGGTCGGGGTGCAGGGATGACGCTTGCCGCGTCGTCGGCGGTGCTCGCCGGGGTCGCGACCGGCTGGCCCGCGAGAGTCGCGGTGGCGCAGGCCGCGGGCTTCGCCGTCGCGCGTGCTGTGCTCGCGCCGGTGCCCGGTCTCGCGAGCGCGGGGGCCCTGTGACGCTCGCCGTCGTCCTCGCCGCGCTTGCCGGCGTCTGCGCGGCGGCGGCGATCGTCGAGCTCGTCGGGCTGCCGCGGCCCGCCGGCGGCGGCGCTGGCCGGCCGGGCCGGACGGGCCGCCTCGGCGCGATGACCGTGCTACTCGCGCGGATCGCGCGCCGCGCGGGGGTCCGCGCCGCGCCGTCGGACCTGCGCGCGCGGATCGCCGCCGCCGGCACGCCGCTCGGCCTGACGGCGCCGGACGTGATGGCGCTGAAGGGCGCCGGCGCGCTGGCCGGCGCGCTGCTCGCGGTGCCGATCGCGACCGCGCTGCCGGGCAGGCTCGGCATCGTCGCGCTCGCCTGCGCGCCGGCGGCGGGGTTCCTGGCGCCCGACCTCGCGCTCGCGCGACGGGCGCGGGCGCGCGGCGCGAGCATGAGCCGCGACGTCGCCGACGTGCTCGACCTGCTGCGCGTCGCGCTGGGGGCCGGGCTGCCGATCGGCCGTGCGCTGGGTGAGGTCGGGCGGCGCTGCAGCGGACCGCTGGCCGACGAGCTGCGCGCCGCCGCCACCCGCCTGCAGCTCGGCGCGCGGCGCGCGGACGTCCTCGCCGAGCTCGTCGCGCGCTGTCCGGTGGGCGCGGTCGCGACGCTCGCGGCGGCGATCGCGCGCGCCGATCGCCATGGCGCGCCGCTCGCGCCTGCGCTCGACGCGCTCGCGACCGAGGCCCGCGCCGAGCAGGCGCGCATGCTGCGCGACGAGGCCGCGCGCGCGGCGCCGAAGATCCAGCTCGTCGTCGCCCTCGTGCTGGTGCCCGCGGTCATGCTGCTCGTCGCCGCGGTGCTCGTGCGGGCGTTGACATAACGCCCGCGGCGGGCTCCCACGACGCCCCACCGCCATGCACACGCGGCGGCGGAATCCTGCTCGAAGTGCAAGAACGCGCCCGCGGGGACGCTGCTGCAACGCCTCCTGCAGCTTTCCCCCCGTATACGCCGCCGCTGGCCGGTGAGCAAAAGACCTGCTCAGGGCCGACTTCCTGCGGGGTGGTGGTGTAGAAGTGCCGAGATGTGGGAAATTGCGTGCAGGTAGGGTTGCGATGTGGGGGAGAGTGGGTTACCTTGCCGCAGCGAGCCGGGGTGGAGGGGCTCCTCCCACCCCTCCACCCCGGCTCTCGCCCTTCGCCGCACCCGCTCGATCCTCGCTCGTCCTCGCGCCAAGCAGCACCACATGGTCTTCCGCGGCACCTTCGACTACTCCCTCGACGCAAAGAACCGGCTCACGGTGCCGGCGCGCTATCGCGCCACCCTGTCGGACGGCGTCGTGCTCGCGATGGGCCTCGAGCGCTGCGTCGCGCTGTGGACGCCGAGCGGCTACGACGCCTACACGCAGGCGTCGCTCGCGGGCTTTCATCCGCTGTCGCCGGAGGCGCAGAAGCTCAAGCGGTTCTTCTCCGCCAACTCGCTGGAGACCGAGCTCGACGCCGCCGGCCGGATCATGGTCCCGGCCTTCCTCATGCAGCACGCAGGCCTCGAGAAGGAGGTCGTCGTGACCGGCTCCGGCGACGCGCTGGAGATCTGGAACCGCGCCACGTGGGCCGAGTACAACGCCGCGCTGGCATCCGCCGTCACCGACATCACCGCACACCTTGGCCACACTGCTTGAGATGACGATTCCGCACGTGCCGGTGCTCGCCGGCGAGGCGATCGAGATGCTCGATCCGCGACCCGGCCAGGTCGTCGTCGACTGCACCTTCGGCGCCGGCGGCCACGCGCGGCTGCTGGCCGGGCGCATCGGCCAGGGCGGCTCGCTCGTCGCGATCGACCGCGACCCCGCCGCCGCCGACCGCTTCGCCGAGCTCGCCGCCGAGGTCGGCTGCGCGACGCGCTTCATCCGCGCGTCGTTCGTCGACGGCCTCCAGCAGCTCGCGGCCGAGGGGCTGCGAGCCGACGTCGTGCTGCTCGACCTCGGCATGTCGTCGATGCAGATCGACACCTGGCAGCGCGGCTTCTCGTACTCCTACGACGCGCCGCTTGACATGCGCATGGACCCGAGCCTGCGGCGTAGCGCGCACGAGCTCGTCAACGAGTCCGAGTCGCGCCATCTCGAGACGATCTTCCGCGACCTCGGCGAGGAGCGCTACGCGCGCCAGATCGCCCGCGCGATCGTCCGCGCTCGCGAACGCAAGCCGATCTCCTCGACGATCGAGCTCGTCGACATCATCACGCAGGCGATCCCGACGCCGGCGCGCTTCGCCGGCGGCCATCCCGCCAAGCGCGTCTTCCAGGCCCTGCGGATCGCCGTCAACGACGAGCTCGGCCAGCTCGACGCCGCGCTGCCGCTGGCGTGGGCGCTGCTGCGCCCCGGCGGCCGGCTCGCCGCGATCGCGTTCCATTCGCTCGAGGACCGCCGCGTCAAGCGCTTCCTCGCCGCGCGCGCACAGGGCTGCATCTGCCCGCCCGACCTGCCGGTCTGCGGCTGCGGGCGCAAGCCCGAGGCCGAGCTCGTCAGCCGCCGTTCGATCGCCCCGACGCCCGGCGAGATCGCCGCCAACCCGCGCGCGCGCTCGGCGCGGCTGCGCGTCGCAAGCAAGCTCCGAGACGAGGAGGACCACGGATGAGCCGCCCCGCCGCCGCAACCACTGCCGGCCGCACCCGCACCGCCCAGCGCACGGCGCGGCCCACGCCGCGGCGCGTCTCGGGGCCCGCCGCGCCGCCGCGCGGCGAGGATGGCCGCTCGTCGCGCCCGCCGCGCGCGCGCATCGACACGCGCGCGCTGGCCTACGCCGACGGCGCGGTCGTCGAGCGCTACCGCGCGCTGCCGGCGCGCCGCGCCCGCGCGGTCGCCGCGCCGCGCCAGCCGCGCCTGGCCTACGGCGGCGTCGCGATCGCGTCGCGCGTCGCCGGCGTCGCGCTCGACGTCTCCGCCAGCCGCTTCATGGATCGCGTCGTGCGCGGCCGCGTCTGGATCGGCGTCATCGCGGTGGGCCTCATCGGCCTCGTCGCGATGCAGGTCTCGATGCTCAAGCTCAACTCCGGCATCGGTCGGGCCGTGCAGACGATCGGCACGCTCGAGCGCGGCAACTCCGCGCTGCGCAGCGACATCACGCGCCTGAGCGCCGGCGAGCGCATCCAGCCGCTGGCGCAGGCCGAGGACTTCGTCATGCCCGCTCCGGGCGACGTCGACTACCTCAACGCCGGCGACCGCCACCGGGTCGCCGCGCTGGCCGCGCGGCGCATGCGCGCTCCGGATCCGGCCGCCGTGGGCTTCGCCGGCAGCGCGTCGCCGCTCGGGCTCGAAGGCGCCCCGACGACCGGCACCGCCACGCCCGGCGGCCCCGACGCGGGCGCCCCGGCAACGACCGCCCCGCCCACGACCGCCACCGGCCCTGGCGCGCCGACCGGGACCGCGACCGCACCGGCCACCGCCACCGCCCCGGGCGCGCCGACCGGGACCGCCCCCGCCCCCGCCGCGCCCGCGCCCGCGACGGGCGCCGCCGTCCCCAACACGAACGCCGCCGCCGCGCCCCCCGCCCAGCAGGCCACGGCCCCCGCCGACCCCGGCTCCGGCGGCGCCAGCCCGCAGCCGCCGACCCCGTAGATGGGTCTCACCGAACGGCGCATCGGGCTGCTGTTCGCGATCTTCCTCGGCCTGCTGTGCCTCGCGGTCGGGCGCA
>JAWVGK010000431.1:0-7380 GCA_033855155.1 Solirubrobacteraceae bacterium
GCCGCGTGGTCGTGGTGATACAGCGGCGTGTCGTCGACGCCGAGGATGAACGGGCCCGTGACGGCCTCCATCTTCGGCCCGTAGAGCCCGGCCGTGAAGCGCGCCGGGTCGCCGAGCACCTCCTTGACGTCCTCGGCGAGCGCGACGACGACCACGGCATCGGTCGCGAGGATCGGCTTGAACTTGCGCATGAAGCGAAACAGCGACGGCGCCGTCTTGTCCGCCACCTGCCCGGCAAGGCTCGAGACCTCCTCCGCCAGCTTGTCCGCGCGGTCCTTGAAGCGCTCGCGGATCTCGTCGTCGATGCCCATGCGTGCCCCCTCAGCCGGTCGTGCCGTCGGCGATCGCCGCGAGCGCGCTGATGCCCGGAACGAACAGGTACTCGCCGCCCATCGTCTTGACGAACGGCCCCTGCGGCGCCAGGAAGAACGGCGGTTCGCCCTGGATCGTCATCTTGCCCTGGCCGGCCGGATCGCCGAGCAGGAAGTCGCGGTCGTGGCCGAGCCCGAAGATGTTGCCGTCGTTGAGCCACTGCATCTGGACGGCCTCGAACTGGCGCGAGATGCTCGCCTGGAAGCTCACGAAGACGAGGCCGCGCTCGGTGCCGTCGTCGGTCGTCGAGCCCTCGGGCAGCGGGTCGCCGTAGGGCATGCCGCGGCGGATCATGCGGTGGCGGAACGTCAGCGCGCCCTCGAAGCCCAGCGCGTCGCGCGGGTTGGAGCGGCGGATGTGCGCGCCGATCGGGCAGCGCCGGCCGTCGAGGTCGCCGGAGTAGCGAAAGTCGTTGGCCCCGCGCGCGGCCGGGTTGAAGTGCGGGTCGGGCTTGTTGGGGTGCGTCACGAGCGGCGTGCCGTCGGGCCAGCGGCCGACGACCTTCGCCGCGAGCTTGTGCTCGTCGCCGCCGTGGTAGAGCTTCGCCGCGTCTGCGAGCACCTTGCGCCACAGCGCGACGTCCTGGTAGAGCTTGCGCCAGACCATGTACGTGCCGCTCTTGCCGAGCGGGTCGGAAGGCGCCGCGGGCAGCCGGCGCTTGGGGTCGTCGCGGGTGTCCTCGTCGGGATAGCCGAGCACGAACTCGCCCGCCGCCAGGGCGCGCCAGCGGCTGTCCTTCTCGGGCACCCCGCCGCCGGGCGCCTTCGCGTCGCTGGCGCCCTCGACGGAGGGCTGGGCGAAGCCGTCGGCGTAGCCGAAGTGCTCGCGCGCGCCCTCGAGCAGGCTCGTGTCCTGCTGGTAGATGATCTTCAGGCCGCCGGCGGCGTCCATCGCCGCGCGCATCTTGCCCAGCGCGCGCCGGTGGTCGTCGGCCTCCTGGGCGTTGATCGTCAGCAGGACGTGGGCGGCGCCAGTGCCCAGGCCCTTCTCCCAGTTCTCCGGCGCGCTGACGCCGATGTCGCCGAGACGGTCGGCGCGCTTGCACATGTTGTCGCGAAACTCGCGCGAGAAGCTCTTGACGACCTTGTCGGAGACGCCGAGCGCGGCGAGCCCGGTCGCCGTCACGGAGACGTTGAGCGTCGTCAGCGGCTTGCCGGCCTTCCACGGCTCGGCCGTCGTCACGTGGTCCAGCAGCCCCGAGAACCAGGCGCGCGCCTGCTCGGGTCGGCACGTGATCTGCACGAACGCGTAGGACGTGTGGTCGTAGTCGTTGCCGTAGGCGCGCAGGATGTCGCCCTGCAGGTCGCGCAGGTCGATCTGCGCGTGCGCGGTCGTCATGCGAACTCCTTCAGGAAGGCCTTCTGGAGCTTGTCGGGCGCGACGCCCTGGTTGCGGGTCGCGAAGTCCATCAGCCGGTCGCGCTGGGCGAGGCTGTCCTGGACCTGCTGCACGGTGGCGCTGCCGTAGGCGGCATAGAAGAAGCCGCAGTCGACCTGGTTGTGCTTGAGGTAGTCCTTCAGCGCCTGTCCCTCGCACGGGTCCGGGGCGCCGCAGCAGCGCCCCCAGATCTCCCGGGCCTCGGGCTGCAGGCGCTCGCAGAGGACGTCGAGGTAGGCGTCGATCGGGCCGTCGAGGTTGCTCGAGAAGGCCAGCGACGCGCAGGCGAGCGTCTCCGGCTTGCGCTGCTTGTAGGAGGGCTTGCAGTTGAACTTCTCGACGATCACGAAGCGGGCCATGTGCGTGCCCGGGACCTTGGCCATCGGGCGCTCGTCGCGATCGCGAAAGCCCTGCAGGTACGCGCGCAGGGCGTCCTCCTGGCCGGGCTCGATCGCCGTCATGCAGAGAAAGCCCGAAGCCTGCCCGGTGGTGTTGTTGGGGTTGGGCTTGGACCTGCGGAGCGATCTCATAGGCAGCGCTGGGCGTCGGTGAGCATCTTCGTGTAGGCCGCCTGGAAGGACTCCGGGCTCATGCGCTTGGCGCCGCGTTTGAGCGGGGCGAGCTTGTCGTCGAGCTCCAGCGACGCCTTGATCATCGTGATCGTCGCCTGCGGATAGGCGGAGTAGTAGTGGCTGGACTCGGTCTCGTTCTCCTGGATGTACTCCTTGAAGGGCGTCACCGGCAGCGCCTTCGGAAAGCCGTAGGAGCTGCCCCAGAACGCCGCCATCCCGCTCGTCAGGATGTGCGAGAAGGCGTCGATGTACTCCTCCCAGCCGCCGTTGAAGTTGCTCTCGAAGTACATGTGCGTATAGCGCAGCTTCTGCTTGGGCTGGGGCTCGCCGTTGTACGGGATCTCCTTGACGAGCGACCAGCGCGCGAAGTGGATGAACGACAGCTGCACGAGCGTGGTGGTGAGCTTCGGCACGCGCTTGGTGACGAAGAACAGCACCGGCAAGAACAGCTTGCCCCACCACTTGATCGTGCTGAAGACCGTGATCGAGATCGCTTGGCCGTCGATGTTGCGCGAGGCGGTCCCGGTGGCGGTGATCGGACCGGGCGATGTCGCAGTGCTCACGAGGGTCAACGTATGCCCCCGGCCGTGGCGCCGTCAAGTGCGTACCGCCGAGCGCCGCGGCCGGTTTGTGGTGCGTCGGGGCAGCCGGCGACCCGCGGAAGCGAGCCGCCGGCGAAGCCCGCGTCCGACGTCAGGACAGCGGCGAGTCGACGACGTAGCACGGCTCCGCAGTGCAGGTGCACGTGCCCTGGAAGTTGCGACAGCAGCGCACCCTCGTCTTGCAGCGCCCGACGGTCAGGCACCTCGACGTCTTGCAGACCGTCGGCGCCACGAGCGCCGCCTGCAGCTGACCACCGCCTCGCACCCCGCCGTGCGAGGTCGTGCCCGAGTAGTGCGTGCTGCTCTCGCCGATCCCCACCTCAGCGGTGTAACCGGGCATCGTCATGTCGTTTCTCCTTTCGGGAGCTGGTGACGTTCGTCATCGCTCGTAGTACGGCATCAGCTTCGTGACCAGGAACGGGAACGCCTCGGTGACGTCGACGCGCACGAAGACCTGCTCGGTGACCTCCGTGCGGCGGTTGGTGAACGAGAAGATCACGTCGACGATGTTGCGCACGCCGCTCAGCCGTGAGGGCCTGACCTCGACGCGCGTCAGCGTCGCGTCCGCGACGTACTGCTCGGCGGCCGTCGCGTACAGCGCCGGGTAGCGCACCGCGAGGTAGTTCAACGCCCGGTGCTCGTCTGTTGCGCCGGCGTTGTCGGCCATCTGCAGCATGCGCCACAGAAGCTCCTCGGCGACCGCCCGGAACTGCTTCTCGTCGGCGTCGTCGGGCACCGGGATCGCTTCGAGCAGCGCGTCGACGTCGAAGGAGTACAGCTGGTCGTAGACGACGGTCGGCACCATCAGGCCGTTGCACAGCTCAGGTGGCGTGATGCCCGCCCGCAGGCCGATCACCACGTCGACGTCCGTCGGCCTGGGACTCGGCCGCAGCGCCTCGACGAGCAGATCGAGATCGCCCGGATCGCGCGGCGTGAGGACGTAGGTCTCCAGGCCCTCGACCGTCAGGACCCAGCACATCATGCGCGCGAGGTAGCGGTTGGGGCGCTCGGAGAGCACCTCCTGCAGCGCCTGACGGTCGGTCAGTCCGGCGGTCTCGGCTCTTCCCGTGGCCTGCGCGAACTCCTTCTCGACGGCAAGGCTCGGAAAGCGCGGCTCGACGCGGCCGAGCGCGTAGACGTACGGCGTCTCGAGCTGGCCCTCGGGCTCGTCGGCCTGCACGTCGTACGCGGAGAGATCGGGCTCCTGGGCCACGAACGCCCCACCCACCGTCCCCGTGGGCGTGATGGTCTGTACCTGCGTGGCTTCGCTGTCGTCGGACACTCAATGACCCCTCTCCATTCGACCCCTGCCGAACACCACCCACCGGTTGAGGGTGGCCGAGCGCTCGCCACAGCCTCCGCACGGTCTGATGCCGAGCGCGGATGTGCTCTTCGTGATGACATCGCCAAGGCCGATGTCCTCGTCGCTGACGAACCCCGGCAACCTGACGCGATAGGTCCGGCGCTCCGGATCGCGCCGCGGCTGTGGCGCTCTCGTCGTCATGTCAGTCACCTCCTCTGCTGCGCCGCGCGCAGCGCTCGGTATGCGGCCCACGCGTCCAGCAGCGGCGGGACGACCGTCCGCCGCGCGGGTGCCGATCGGATCAGCGCGACGCGGACGTCGCCCGCGCGCGCACGAGGGAAAGCCGACAGCAGCAGCGCGAACGTTCCCGTGACGAACGGCGCGGCGACGCTCGTGCCGCTCGAGGTCGTCAGCCCGCCCCGTGCGCTGAGGCTCGTGACGTTCTCGCCCGGAGCACCCAGGCCGTGGCGCCCGATCCCGGCGCCGAGGTTCGAGCCGCTCAGCGGACGTCCGCGCAGGCTGTAGCCGACCGCGGGCACGACCCACGGGTGGCGCGTGATGGCGGACCCGCCGATCGCCGACTCGTTGCCGCTGGCGGCGACGACGGCGACTCCGCGCCGGCAGGCGTGGTCGAGCACGCCGCGCAGCGCGCGCTCCTCGCGCGCCGAGGCCCACGCGAGCGACGCGCTGACGTTCAGGACGTCGGCGCCCGCGTCGATGCACTCCACGATCGCGGCGGCGAGCTCGTCCGGGCTGGCGACGGGCAGCCGGCCGGCGAGCGGCGACTCGGAGAAGATCGGGCGCACGACGAGCCGGCAGCCCGGGCACAGCGCCGGCGCCGCGCCGCCGCGCCTGGCGCTGAGGATCCCCGCCACGAACGTCCCGTGCAGGCAGGCGGCGCCATGCGGGACCTCGCAGCCGGCATGCCCGCCCGCCAGCGTGCGGATGCTGTCGGCGGCCAGGCCCGGATGCCCGACCGCCACCGGTCCGTCGATCAGCCCGACGGTGACCTGTGGCCGTCCGGGCCCGAGGCGCATCAGCGGGCCGAGCTTGACGAGATCCAGCGCCAGCGGGGCCGGCCTCGGAGAGCTGGCGCTCGCACTGACAGCGTCGATGAGGTTGACCGTGCTCGAACACACGTTGTGGTGACCATACAGTTTCACCGCGCGCTCGACCAGGTGTAATGTTGGCGGTTCCGATGGCACGCCAACGTGTGGAGAGCGGTCCGCCCGGGTTCACCGCAGGGCACTCGGTCTACGCCTCCCGCCGCTCCTACCGGCCCCCCGGAGGATCGGCCTCGGCCTCGCCGAGCCGGCCGGTGGACGGCGGGCTGCGCGGCTACGACCCGCGCTGGCCACGGATCTTCGTCGCCGAGCGCCGGCGCGTCGTGGCCGCTCTTGGTCCGGCGGCGCGCGCCGCCGAGCACGTCGGCAGCAGCTCCGTCCCCGGCCTGTCGGGCCGGGCCGAGATCGACATCCTCGTCGGCGTCGGCAACGCCGACGACGTGCGCGCGAGCGCGGATCGCCTCGCGAGCATCGGCTACCGGACGCTTGCCTGCTCGCCGCCGGAGAGCGAGCCCTACCGGCTGCTGACCCGACACGGGAGCATCCCGTTCGAGCTGCTCGTGGTCGAGCATGACAGCGCGTTGTGGCGCCGCCACCTCGGGCTGCGCGACCACCTGCGCGCCGATCCCGAGCGTGCGCGAGCCTATGGCCGGCTGAAGTCGCGGTGGGCCGCCCGCCACGGCGCCGACACGGCGGGCTACAAGGAGGCCAAGCGGCGCTTCTGGGCCGCGGTCGAGGTGCCGTCCGGCGAGCGCTGAGGCGCGCGGGTCGACGGCGTCGCTCAGCCGGCCGCGTCGAGCTCGATGCGCATCGCGCGCGCGATCGTGCGGCCGAGGACGTGCTCGACGTCGCCGAAGCGCGCGCAGATCGGGCCGTCGAACGGCTGGTGCGCGGTGACGACGCAGCGGTCGCCGATCGCGATCCCCTGCTCGGCGAGGAACCGCAGCATCCGCGAGTCGGAGTCCGATACGCGCACGAAGCGCCCGCCGGCGCCGATCGCGACGTTGCTCAGCGCCTCGGTCACGCCCTCGTCGATGACGAGGTCGCGGTCGGGGATCGGGTCGCCGTGGGGGTCGTGCGTCGGGTTGCCGAGCTTCGCGGCGATGCGCGCCTCGAGGTCCTCCGAGAGCACGTGCTCGAGCGCCTCGGCCTCCTCGTGCACGCGATCCCATGGCACGCCGAGGTGCTCGGAGAGGTAGAGCTCGAGCAGGCGGTGATGGCGCAGCATCTCGAGCGCCAGCCGCTCGCCCGCCGGCGTCAGGCGCACGCCGCGGTAGGGCTCGTGGATCGCGAGCTCGCGCTCGGCGAGCTTCTTGACCATCGCCGACGCCGACGCCGGCGTCACGCCGCAGCGATCGGCAAGCGCGTTCGTGCTCACCGGCTCGCCGGCGGTGCGGCGCTGCAGCGCGTAGATCGCCTTCGCGTAGTCCTCGATCGCGTGGCTGCGCCCGGTGCCGGCGGCCACTAGATCGCCACCAGGAGGCCGGTCGCGAACATCAGCGCGAGCCCCGTCAGCAGGCCGCCGACGGCGCGCGGGTGCAGCGCGCGCCCGTCGTCGTCGCGCAGCGACGGCGCGAGCTGGACGATGACCTGCACGATCGCGCCCGCGCCGGCGCCGAACAGGAACGCCGCGACGGACGTGTTGAACGCCGCCGCGCCGATCCAGGCGCCGAGCACGGCGGGCGCGCCGGCGATCACGCCGAGCACCGCGAGGCGCTGCAGCGACGGCTTCGCACGCGCGATCGGCGCGACGATCGCCAGGCCCTCGGTCGTGTTGTGCAGGGCGAACCCGATCACGAGGAAGGCGCCGAGCGCGAGCGCGCCGGTCGTGTAGGCGGTGCCGATCGCGAGGCCCTCGCCGAGGTTGTGCAGGCCGATGCCGATGGCGATCAGCGTCGCGAGCGAGGCCGGCGTCGCGCCCGCGGCCTGGCCGGCGCGGCGGCGCTCGCGCAGCCAGGCGCTGACGCCCGTGAGCGCGAGGAACGCGACGGCGGCGCCGATGAAGACGAGCGCCTGCCCGCCGAAGGCCTGCGAGCCGCCGCTGGCCATGTCGAGGCCCTCGAGCGTCGCGTCGATCGCCAGGAAGCCCA
>JAWVGK010000432.1:0-6777 GCA_033855155.1 Solirubrobacteraceae bacterium
GGATCGCGCCGAGCATCGCCGAGCGCCAGCGCATCTTCGTCAGCGGCGCGTAGCGGTAGATCGTGGCGAACACGAGCATCGAGCCGATCGCGTTGAAGACGAGGATCATCGGGCCCGGGAAGCCGCGGCCAGGCCGCAGCTCGTAGGAGAGGTTCGTCACGACCGAGATGCTCAGCGAGGCGAGGATCACCGCGACCGCGACGAGCGCGCCGAGGCCGAGGTTGCGAACACGCCCGATCAGGATGTTGTGACGCGGAACGTCGAGGATCCGCGACAGGCAGCGCTCGATGACGCCGATGCCGCCCGAACTCGTCCACAGCATCGCGAACAGCGCGAGCGCCAGCAGCAGCGGCGAGTTGTGGCGCGTGCCGACGACGAGCCGCTGGATGTCGGGGTGGATGGCCTCCGGCAGGAAGTGGTTGAGCTGGTCTGCGACCTGGATCGCCGACAGCACGTCCTTGAGCAGTAGCGCCTCGAGCGCGGCGAGGCCGAGCGCGAACGGCGCCAGCGACAGCACGAGGTAGTACGCGAGCGCCGGCACGTCGTCGGCGATCCCCTCGCCCCAGTAGAAGTCGAACAGCCGTTGCGGCCCGCTCCACAGCACGCGCGCGATCGTGTGGCGCTTGCGCCGGCGCGCGGGGGGCGGCGCGGCGGGCGCGTCCGAGGCCGGTGGAGCGGCGGGCGCGGGCGAGGCCGGTGACACGGCGGGCGTGGCGGGCGTGGCCGGTGGCACGGCGGGCGTGGGCGTGGCCGGTGGCACGGCCATCGCGGGCGCGGGCGTGGCGGGCGCGGCCGTGCCCGGCGCGGCGGGCGTGGCCGCGGCGGGGGCGCCGGCCGTGCCGGGCGTGGCGGGCGTTGCCGCGGCGGGCGCGGCGGGCGTCGCAGGTGCCGCCGCGGCGGCGGCGCGCGCGTCGCGCAGCGCGGCGCCTTCGCTGCCAGGCTGCGGCGCGCTCACGTGCGCAGCTCCCGACGGATCACGAGCTTCAGGCCCGACCACGTCTCGTCGATCGCGCAGACCTTGACGTCGACAAAGCCGCGCGGCAGCGCGACGTCGCGTACGACGTTCTCGCTCATGTCGGTGACAACCCTCGCCGCACGCTTGGGCCAGGCTACCCACACCATCCCGTCCTGCCGAAGCTTGGCGTGCAGCCCTGGCAGGCGACGCTCGAGCTGCGCCCGCGAGACGACGAACAGCATCACGAGATCCAGCGGCGCCGCCGGCCGCGCGAGCACGCGCACGCCCTCGGGCAGCTCGCCGAGCAGCGCGCCGAAGTCGTCGGGCGCCGCGACGAAGTGCGCGCGCATCCCGGGCCGAAAGCCGAGCTTGCGCACGAGCGGCGTGCCGCTGTAGCCCGCGCTCACCACGCCTGCGCCGCCAGCGCCGCGATGACCTTCGACAGCCGCCCGCCCTGCCAGGCCAGCGGCGAGCTGCCCTCGTCCTCGACGACCAGCCGGCCGGCCGGCAGCAGCTCGGCGTACGCCTCCCCGAGCGCGAGCGGATGGCCGGGATCGGCGTCGTCGCGGCTGGCGACGACGACGGCGGGGCACTCGATCTGCTCGAGTGCGTGCAGGTCCTCGAACGGGCGCGATCGCGGCACGGCCTGCAGCGCGTCCGCGACCGCGCCGGGATGCTCGTGGCGCGCGATGCTCTGGCGCACGAACGCCGCCACCGACGCGCGCCGCGCCTCGGGCAGCCGAGCGACGTCGTACGCCGCGAGGTAGCCCTCGACGCCGCCGTCACGCAGCCCCGCGGCGAGCGCGTCGTAGCGGCGCAGGCGCGCCTCGCCGTCGAGCTCGACCGGATCATAGGCGGGCGTGACGACGACGAGCCCCGCGACGCGCTCGGGGACGTCGAGCGCGAGGCGCAGGATCGTGTGCGCGCCCATCGAGCTGCCCGCCAGCACCGCTCGCTCGAGCTCGAGCTCGTCGAGCACCGCCAGGAGGTCGGCGCCGAGCTGCTCGTAGCCGTAGGCGTCCGGCACCGGCGCGGGCGTCGAGGCGCCGTGGCCGCGCGCGTCGTAGGCGATCACGCGATGCCCCGCGCGCTGCAGGGCGGTCGAGCCCATGACGACGTAGTGGCGCGTCGCGCTGAGGCCGTGCAGGAGCACGACGGGGACGCCGTCGCCGTCGTCTGAGACGGCGAGCGTGACGTCCGCGCCGGCGATCGAGCGCTCGAGCATCCGCGAAGCGTCGCAGCCGTGGGGGCGGCGGCGCGTCCCGCGGCCGGCGCCGCTGCTTCCCTAACCTGCGTGGCATGACCGTCATCGACGTGAACGAAGCGGACTTCGAGGCCGAGGTGCTGGACCGATCGAGCGAGGTCCCGGTCGTCGTCGACTTCTGGGCCCCGTGGTGCGGCCCGTGCCGCCAGCTTGGACCGGCGCTCGAGAAAGCCGCGGCCTCCCGCGACGGCAAGGTCGTGCTCGCGAAGATCGACACCGACGAGAACCCGCAGGTCGCCGAGCTGTTCGGCATCCAGGGCATTCCCGCGGTCAAGGCGTTTCGCGACGGCGAGGTCGTCGCGGAGTTCGTCGGCGTGCTGCCGCCGGCGCAGGTCGAGCAGTTCTTCGACGGCATCGTCCCGTCGGCGACGCAGCTGCTGCTGGAGGCCGGCGACGAGGCGTCGCTGCGCAAGGCCGTCGAGCTCGACCCGAAGAACGTCGATCCCGCCTTCGCGCTCGCCCAGTTGCTGTACCGCGCCGGCGACAGTGCCGGCGCGCTCGAGCTCGTCGCCAAGGCGCCGGGCAACTTCCGCGCCGACGGCCTCGCCGCGCGCATCGAGCTCGAGCGCTCGCCGTCGCCCGAGCTCGCCGACGCCTTTGCGACGCTCGACGACGGCGAGCTCGAAGAGGGCCTGGACAAGCTGCTCGCGCTGCTGTCGGCGAAGGGCGCCGACGCCGAGCGCGTGCGCCGCGTGATCGTCGCGATCCTCGACGAGCTCGGCGTCGAGCACCCGCTCGCGCGCGAGACGCGCCGCAAGCTCGCCGCCGCGCTGTACTGACAGCCGCCGCGCGTCGGGCGCCGCGCGGATCGCCTCTCCGCCGCTACGCCCGCGGCGACGGGCGCGTGGCTGCGTCCCGCCGCGTGTCGAATAGCGCGCGGATGCGCCCAACACGCGGCGCGCGCGGCTGCGCCCACTTGGGGGGGCCGGCGGCCCGGCCCTGCCCGCAGCGTGTCGAATATTGGGCGGATGACGCGCATTTTTCGACACACGCCGCGCGAGCCCGCCTGATGGTGGCGTGCAGCGAGCGCGGGTGTGGCAGCTCACCACCTGAGTGCGCCTCCCCGCCGCCGGCCGGCGCCGTTGAGGGGGCATGTTCCATCGCTCCCACCCCACCCGCCTGCTGGCCCTGACCATCTGCGCGATCGCCCTCGGGGCCAGCGCAACGGCCTCGCCCGCCGCCGCCCAGGACGCGGTCGCGACCTCGTCGCGGACCCTCACCGAGCGCATCGACGCGCTCGCCGTGCCCGCCGTCGACGCGCTCGCCGCCGCGCAGCGCGACGACGGCACGTTCAGCGACCCCGTCAAGGGGCGCGTCGGCGGCGGCGGCATGCCGCAGGTCGCGTGGGTCGCGCTGCGCCAGGCCGCGCGCCTGGACGGCGAGGCGGCGCAGCGGCGGCTGCTGCTCGCCCGGCGCACGATGCGCCGCGGCGCCAACGACAGCCAGCTGCTGCCGAAGTGGTCGCTGGCGCTGCTGGTCCTCGACGGCGCGCAGGTCGCGCTCGACGACGGCGCGCGCTGGCAGCGGATGGTCACGAACCTCGGCCGCCTGCGGGCGCCGGGCGTCGCGAACGCCTGCTACCGCGACGGCCTGTGCTTCAACAACTACGACCTCGTGTCCGCGGTCCTGAACCTCGAGCTCGCGCGCAGCGGGCGGCACTCGAGCGTCAAGGGCGCGCGGCTGCACGACCGCGCGCTGCGCCGACACACGCTCGCCTGGCTGCGCGACCGGCTGCCGGCGACGACGAGCCTCACTGGGCGCCTGTCGCAGTCGGGCCTCGGCCAGCGCCCGATGGCGGCGCTGTCGGACCCGAGCACGTACCCGTCGGCCTACCACGCCTTCTCGTCGGCGCTGCTGACGCGCGCCGTCGCGCTCGGCGGCCGCGACACGCCCGCCGCGGTCACGCGCCTGCTGCGCCGCGCGCTGTGGCAGCTCGTCGCCTTCACCGGGCCCAACGGCGAGGCGTCGTGGATGGGCCGCGGCCAGGATCAGGTGTGGACGCTGGCGGCGGCCGCGTACGCCGGCATGCAGGGCAGCGTCCTCTTCGCGCACAGCGATCGCGCGCTGTCGGCGCGGCTGCGACAGCTCGCCGACGTCGAGCTGGCGGCGCTCGGCGGCCGCCTCGGCGCCGACGGCCTGCATCAGACGCCGCTCGGCCGCGCCGGGCGAGCGGGCATCGACCACTACGCGTGCGCGGTCGGCAACGCGGCGCACGCGCTCGTGTGGCTCGAGCTCGCGCGCGACGTCGCGCCCTACGTGCGCGGCCCGCGCCGCGCGCTGCCGGCCCAGACGCCGGGCGCCCACGCCTCGGACCCGCGCTCGAGCGGCCTGATGACGCTGCGCACCGCGACCACCTGGATCGCCGTGCATCGCCGCCGCAGCCATCGCAGCGACGAGCGCTACGACTTCGGCCTGCTGCGCGCGCTCGTGCGCGGAGCGGATGGCTCGTGGACGTCGCTGCTGCCCGCGCGCCCGATCGTCCGTCCGGGAAGTGCGAGCGCACCGAGCGGACCGCTGCTCGTGCGCGGCGGCCGCGTCTCGGAGCCGGTCGCCTCCGGCGGCGGCGTCAGCGCGACCTCCGCGCGGCTCGCCGGCGCCTGGCGCGGCGCGGCGGGCACCGTGCGCGCCGCCTGGTCGTGGACGCCGGCCGGCGGCGGCGTGACGATGCGTTCGAGCTGCCCGCGCGGCGCGGCGCTGCGGCTGACGATCTGGCTGCCGGCCGACGGGCCGCTGACGCGCACGGGGCGCGGCCTGGGCCGCGGCGGCTACTCCGTCGCGCTGTCGCAGGCCTTCAAGCTGCGCGCGCAGCCCGGCCGCTACGCATCGGCGCGCGAGCCGCACCTGACCGCCTACCGCGTGCTCACGCCGTGCAGCGGCAGGACGCTCGTCGTGCGCTACGCCGGCGCCGGCGCCGCGATCGGCTGACGGTCAGGCGCGCCCCGCCGCCGCCGCGTGCTCGCGGACGAGCTGCGCGGTGCGCTCGGGCTGCTCCCAGAAGAACAGGTGCCCGACGCCGTCGAGCAGCTCCAGCCGCGCGCCCGGGATCAGGCCGGCGACGAGCTCGCCGTTGGCGGGCACGAGCATCCGGTCGGCGCTGCCGTGGACGACGAGCGTCGGCGCGCCGATGCCGGCCAGCCTCCGGCTTGTGTCGTGGCCCATGATCGCCTGCACCTGCGCGAGGATCATGCCCAGCGCGATCGGGTACTGCTCGGCGATCCGCGCGAAGCGCTCGAAGTTGCCCTCGGCGGCCGCGAAGCCCGGCGAGACGTTGAACTCCCAGCCGGCGCGGACCTTGCGAGCGGGGTCGCCCGACAGGATCGCGGCGGCGAGCGCGTTGACGACGGTCTCGTCGGTGAACTGCGCGCCGGGGCCGCCGCAGTACGTCGCGCCGAGCGTCAGCGTCCGAACGCGGTCGGGCGCGGCGAGCGCGAGCTCCTGCGCGATCATCCCGCCCATCGAGATGCCGAGCACGTGCGCGCTGTCGATGCCGAGCCCGTCGAGCACCGCGAGCGCGTCCGCCGCGAGATCCGCGATCGTGAACGGGCCGTCGCTCGGCGCGCTGCGCCCGACGCCGCGGTGGTCGTAGAGGACGAGCTCGAAGTCGCGCTCGAGCTCTGCGAGGAACGGCTCGCCCCACTGCAGGCTGTGCCCGGTCATGCCCTGGACGAGCAGCAGCGGCTCACCGGCGCCGCGACGCTCGACGTGCAGGTCGTTCCCGTTCGCTGAGAGCATGCGCTGCAAGCTACAACGGCAGCGCGAGCTGATCGGCCGGCGCGGCGACCTCGGCGGCCTCGAACGCCGCCACGCGCACGCCGAGCAGGCGCACCGGCCGCGCCGGCGCGTACTCGCGCAGTAGCTCGACGGCGACGCCGGCGACCGTCGCCGGATCGTTCGTGAAGGCGCCGATCGTGCGCGCGCGCGTGACGGTCGTGAAGTCGCTCAGGCGCACCTTGATCGCGATGTTGCGCCCGCGCCGCTCCTGCTCGGCGAGGCGCTCGCACAGCTGCCCGGCGAGGTCGGCGAGGATCGCCTCCAGGCGCGGCGGATCGTCGATGTCGACGTCGAACGTCGTCTCGCGCGACTCCGACACCGCGACGCGCTCGAGCGTCAGCGCCGCCGACCCCTCGAAGCGCGCGCGACGCTGCAGGTCGGGCCCGTGGTTGGAGCCGAACTCCGCGACGAGCACGTCGGCCGGCGCGGCGGCGAGGGCGGCGAGCGTCGCGATGCCCATCCGGGCGAGCCGCGCGACGGTCTTCGGGCCGATCCCGGGCACGAGGCCCGGCGGGTGCGCGCCGAAGCGCTCGCAGGCCTGCTCGCGCGTGAGGCAGACGAACCCGCGCGGCTTGTCGGCGTCGGAGGCGACCTTCGCGACGAGCCGGTTGGGGCCGATCCCGACCGAGCAGTCCAGGCCCGTCTCGGCGCGGATCTCCTCGACGAGGCGCCGCATCGCCGCCCGCGGCGCGACGAGGCCGGCGAGATCGAGGTACGCCTCGTCGAGGCCGACGACCTCGACGCGCTCGACCTGCGCGCGCACGCGGTCCATGACCTTGCGCGACGC
>JAWVGK010000433.1:0-8600 GCA_033855155.1 Solirubrobacteraceae bacterium
CGACGCGTTGTCCCCGATCCCGATCGCCGGCTGGTCCGCCGAGAGCCCCGTCACGATCGCCGGCCGCTCGGCCGTGCTGCTGTTGCTCGCGCCGATCGTCGGGCGCGCGTGCGAGCGCGCGGCGAGCAGCCGCCGGCTGCTCGAGCAGCTGCTCGAGGCGACGACCGACGCGATCTACGTCAAGGACCTCGACGGTCGCTACCTGCTCGTCAACAGCGCGACGGCGCAGCTCATCGGCCGCCCGGGCCGCGAGATCCTCGGCCGCGACAACAGCGAGCTGCTGCCCGACGTCGCGGTGAAGGTCGCCGCGCACGACAGCGAGGTGCTCGACTCGCAGACGCCGTCCTCCTACGAGATCGCCGGCCGCTTCGGGCCCAGCCGCTACGTCCTGTCGGTCACGAAGAGCCCGTTTCGCGACGCCGCGGGAACCGCGATCGGGTCGCTCGGCATCGCGCGCGACATCACCGAGCAGCGCCGGCTGCAGGAGGACAGCACGCGCTTCTTCGATCTCTGCGGCGACATGCTCTGCACGGTCGACTTCGACGGGCGCCTGCACCGCGTCAACGGCGAGTGGGAGAAGCACCTCGGCTGGCGCGCCGACGAGCTGCACGGCAGCTCGATCTTCGACTACGTGCCCGCGGAGGATCACGCCGCGATGGCCGACGCCGCGCGCGCGGCGCGCGTCGCCGGGGCGCCCGGCGGACGGCTGACGAACCGCTGGCGCGCGAAGGACGGCTCCCTGCACTGGGTCGACTGGAGCCTGCGCACGATCGACGAGCAGCGCACGGTCTACGCGTCGGGCCGCGACGTCACGCAGCAGTGGCTCGCCGCCTGCGCGCTGGCCGCCAGCGAACGCCGCTACCGCGCGCTCGTCGACGGCCTTCCCGGGACGGCCGTGTTCCTCGTCGACGGCGACCTGCGACTGGAGCTCGCGGCCGGCCAGCCGTTGCACGAGGGCGCGACCGCGCCGGCGCGGCTCGTCGGCGAGCACGTCGGCGCGCTGCTGCCCGAGCCGGAGGGCCGGCAGCTGGCCGAGGCCTGCGCGGCCGCGCTCGACGGCGCCGAGCGCAGCTTCGACGTCGTCTGCGCCGAGCACGGCTACGCGCTGTGGCTTCGCACGAGCCCGCTGCGCGGCGAGGCCGGGCAGGTCGGCGCGATGCTCATCGCCCAGGACGTCAGCGCGCGCGTCGCGCGCCGCCGCGAGACCGAGGAGGCGCAGGAGCGCTTTCGGCGTGCGTTCGAGGACGCGCCGATCGGGATGGCGGTCTGCGACCTCACCGGCCACGTCGTCGAGGTCAACCAGGCGCTGTGCACGATCACCGGCTACGCGGCGCCGCGGCTGACCGGCAAGACGTTCGCGTCGATCATGCATCCCGACGACGTGCCGGCCGACTGCGACGTCATGCGCGCGATGATCGACGGCGAGCGCGAGTCCTCGGTCGAGGAGCAGCGCTACCTGCGCCCGGACGGCTCGATCGTCTGGGTCGCGCGCAGCATGACGCTCGTGCGCGACGCCGACGGCGAGCCGCTGCACTTCCTCGACCAGATCCAGGACGTCACCGAGCGCCGGCGCTTCGAGAGCAAGCTGCGCCACCTCGCCGACCACGACCCGCTGACCGGGCTGCTGAACCGACGCAGCTTCGAGACCGCGCTCGACCGCCACGCCGCGGACGTCGCGCGCTACGGCCCGCGCGGCGCGCTGCTCGTGCTCGACCTCGACCACTTCAAGTACGTCAACGACGCGCTCGGCCATCACGCCGGCGACGCGCTGATCCTGTCGGTCGCCGCGATCCTGCAGGACCGCCTGCGCGGCAGCGACACGCTCGCGCGCCTCGGCGGCGACGAGTTCGCCGTGCTGCTGCCCCACGCCGACGGCGCGGGCGCCGAGCGCGTCGCCGCGGCGCTCGTGCGCGCGATCCGCGAGGAGGCCGCCGTCGTCGCCGGCGATCGCCCGCGCCGCGTGACGACGAGCATCGGCATCGCGCCGTTCGGCCGCGCCGACCTCAGCGGCGAGGCGCTGCTGATCGAGGCCGACCTCGCGATGTACGAGGCCAAGGAGGCCGGCCGCGACGGCTACGCCGTCGTGTCGGCCGACGGCGAGCGCCCCGAGCGCGTCCGCGGCCGCGTGAGCTGGCTGGACCGCGTCCGCGCCGCGCTCGACGACGACCGCTTCGTCCTCTACGCGCAGCCGATCCGCGACCTGCGCACGGGCGAGATCGCCCAGCACGAGCTGCTGCTGCGGATGCTCGGCGACGACGGCGAGCTGATCGCCCCCGGCGCGTTCCTCCCGCTCGCCGAGCGCCTCGGGCTGGCGCCGGAGATCGACCGCTGGGTCACCGCGCGCGCGATCGACCTGCTGGCGTCGGACCCCGGCGGCCACGTCGGGCTGGAGGTCAACCTCTTCGGCCCGTCGCTGAACGACACCGCGCTGCTGCACGTCATCGAGGCCCAGATCGCGCGTGCGAAGGTCGATCCGCGGCGCCTGACGTTCGAGATCACCGAGACGACCGCGGTCGCGAACATCCCGCTCGCGCGACGCTTCGCCGAGCGCCTGACGCGCCTGGGCTGCCGCTTCGCGCTCGACGACTTCGGCTCGGGCTTCGGATCGTTCTACTACCTCAAGCACCTGCCGTTCGACTTCCTGAAGATCGACGGCGAGTTCGTCGCCGGCTGCATGGACAACCGCACCGACCAGCTCGTCATCGAGGCCGTCGTGCGGATCGCGCGCGGCCTCGGCAAGGAGACGGTCGCGGAGTTCGTCAGCGACGGCGACGTCGAGCGCTTCGTCCGCGAGCAGGGCGTCGACCATGCGCAGGGCTTTCACGTCGGGCGGCCCGTGCCGGTGGCCGAGCTCGGGCTCGGGGTCGGGCCGGGGCCGGGGGCCGGGCCGGACGCGGGCGTCGCACCGGGACGCGCGACGGCCGCCCCGCGCGGGGCCGTCTCGCTGCGTGCGGGCGACGTGCGGCCGACGCGCCTGCGCCGCGGTCACTGATCGGCGCCTCGGCGACGCGCTGGCGTCACGGGTCCTCAGGGACGCCGGGCGCGCGCGTATTCTGGCGTGGTGTTCTCGAAGATCCTCATCGCCAACCGCGGCGAGATCGCGGTCAGGATCATCCGAGCGTGCGACGAGCTCGGCGTCGACTCGGTCGCGGTGTACTCGGAGATCGACCGCGACGCGCCGCACGTCGCGCGCGCGGGCGAGGCGTACCTGCTCGGCGGCGCGGCGCCCGCCGAGAGCTACCTCGACGTCGAGCGGATCCTCGACGTCGCGCGCCGCTCGGGCGCCGAGGCCGTCCATCCCGGCTACGGCTTCCTCGCCGAGAACGCCGCCTTCGCGCGCGCCTGCGAGCAGGCCGGCATCGTCTTCGTCGGGCCGCCCGCGAGCGCGATCGACGCGATGGGCTCCAAGACGCGGGCGCGCGAGCTCATGCAGGCGGCCGGCGTGCCGATCGTGCCGGGGACCGTCGAGCCGGTCGCCGACGTCGCCGCAGCGCGCAGGATCGTCGACGAGCAGATCGGCTATCCGGTCGCGGTCAAGGCGGCAGGCGGCGGTGGCGGCAAGGGCTTCCGCGTCGCGCTGGAGGCGGCCGAGCTCGAGGCGGCGTTCGAGGGCGCCGCGCGCGAGGGCGAGAAGTTCTTCTCGGACCCGACCGTCTACCTCGAGCGCTACCTCCCCGACCCGCGCCACGTCGAGGTCCAGATCCTCGCCGACGCGCACGGCGCGACGATCCACCTCGGCGAGCGCGACTGCTCGATCCAGCGCCGCCACCAAAAGCTCGTCGAGGAGTCGCCGGCGCCGGCGTGGGTCGTCGACGCGGCGCTGCGCGAGCGGATCGGCACGATCGCCGTCGAGGCGGCACGCGCGGTCGGCTACCGCGGCGCGGGCACGGTCGAGGGGCTGCTGGCCTCGGGCACCTCGGAGTACTTCTTCCTGGAGATGAACACGCGCGTGCAGGTCGAGCACTGCGTCACCGAGATGACGACCGGCGTGGACATCGTCAAGGAGGGCATCCGCGTGGCGGCGGGCGAGCCGCTGTCGCTGTCGCAGTCCGACGTCGTCCTGCGCGGCCACGCGATCGAGTGCCGCATCAACGCCGAGGACGCGTCGGCGAGCTTCGTGCCGACGCCGGGCACGATCGGCGCCTACGTCGAGCCGTCGGGGCCGGGCGTGCGCGTCGACTCGGGCGTGCGCGCGGGCAGCGTCGTGTCCGACGCCTACGACCCGATGCTCGCCAAGCTCGTCGTCTGGGACGCCGATCGCGGGCAGGCGACGGCGCGCATGCTGCGCGCGCTGGGAGAGTTTCGGATCGAGGGCCTGACGACGCTGATCGCCTTTCACCGGGCGCTGCTGGGCTCCGAGCAGTGGGCGCGCGGCGAGACCTGCCGCGACCTGCTCGAGGATCGCGCCTGGCTGAAGGCGCTGGCGCCGGCCGAAGCGCATGACGACGGCGGGCCGGACGACGACGAGACCGTCGAGCAGACGTACACCGTCGAGGTCTCCGGGCGGCGCTTCGACGTGCGCGTGCTCGGTGCGCCGCTCGCCAACGGCGCGGACGGGGCCGGTGCGCGGGCGAAGCCGGTGCGCGGCGAGCGCAAGGCCGGCAAGCGCACGCCGCACGGCAGCGACACGCTCGCCTCGCCGATGCAGGGAAACGTCTGGAAGGTGCCCGTGCGCCAGGGCCAGCAGGTCGCGGAGGGCGACCTCGTGACGATCATCGAGGCGATGAAGATGGAGAACGAGATCACCGCCCACAAGTCCGGCGTGATCGCCGAGCTGCCGATCGCCGAGGGCGACTCCGTGCGCAGCGGCGACGTGCTGGCGGTCATCCGGGACGCGCCGTGAGCGCCGCCCGCGCGTGGGTCGCGCAGGCCGACGACGCCGAGACCGTGGCCGCGCTGCTCGTCGAGTTCCGCGACCACGTCGGCTCGGACTGGCCGTCGGACAACGCGTTCCTCGCATCGGTCGAGCGGCTGCTGGAGGACCGCGACACGGAGTTCCTGCTCGGCTCGCGCGACGACGACTCCGCGCCGGCCGGCGTCCTGCAGCTGCGCTTTCGCTTCAGCGTCTGGCGCGCGGCGCCCGACGCCTGGCTGGAGGACCTGTTCGTGCGCGCCGACGCGCGCCGCACGGGCGTCGGCGACGCGCTGCTGGTGCTCGCGATCGAGCGCGCGGGCGTGCGCGGCGCGCGCCGCATCGAGCTCGACACCAACGAGGACAACGCCGCCGCGCGGGCGCTGTACGAGCGCCACGGCTTCTCGACGCACTCCAAGGGCGGCAGCGGGCGCGACCTGCTGCTCGGACGCTCGCTGACCTGAGCCGCGGCCGCTCAAGATGCGGGCCACGCCCGCCGACACCCGCAGCATCGGATGACGTCGATCAGGGGAACTTCGATGCGCTTCATGAACATCTCGATGGCGCGGCGCACCGCGCTGGCCGCGATCGCCGCCGTCGCCTGCGCCGGCGCCGCGCATGCCGCCGCGCCGGCCGCGCCGCCGGTCGATCCGTGCGCGACGCCGACGGACTCCAACTACCTCGCCGCAGACGCCACCCACACCGGCGTGATCGACCTCGTCTTCTACAACGCCAAGGGCGCGCGCGTGGTGTTCTTCGAGTGCGTCGGCGACCGTCTCAGGCGCATCGCCGCCAGGCGCGCGGACGCGTCGAGCCCGACGCTGCTGGCCGCCGCGACGACGTGGTCGTGCGACCGCCTCGCGCGCCGCTTCGCGGCGGTCGCGGTGCTGCCCGACGGCCAGATCGCGTTCGGCTCCTACAGCGTGCGGACGCCGTCGTGCGCGAGTCGCTTCGGGCTGCAGGCGCCACGCCGGGTGAGGCCGGGAGCGCGGGCGCGCGTGCGCGTCGTCGACCGCTGGGGCATCGGCGGCATCCGCCCGCAGCTGTGCATCGGCCCGGCGCACGGCGACGCGCGCTGCCGCCAGCTGGCGTTCCCGAAGGCCGTGACGGTCGTCAGCCGCCGCTTCCACGCCGACGAGCGCGGCCGCTGGCGCGTCGAGCTGCGCGTGCGCCGCGACCGCGTCGCGACGTCGGTGGCCGTCGGTGGCGAGGGCGGCACGCGCCGCGTCGTCGTCCCGATCGTGTACGCCGCCGGGGACTCGACGATGCAGGGCGTCGACAGCTTCCTCGGCGACGAACTCGCCTCGTCGGCGTACGTGCGCGGCGACTCGCGGCCCGGCTCGGGCGTCAGCCGGGGCGTCTACTGGATCTTCCACGCGAAGTCCCAGACGGCGCGCCTGCGCCAGCGCGCGACGGTGTTCTCGGTCGGCGCGGCGTCCGACGGCATGCCGATCCCGACGCTGCTCGGCGCGCTGCTGCCGTGCTGCGACGAGCCCTGGATCGAGCAGTACGCCAAGCGCACGCGCGAGATCATGCAGATCTTCCTGCGCGGCGGACGCGCGCGCGTCGTCTGGATGACGCCGCCCGAGCCGCGCTACGCCCCGCGCGCGGAGATCACGCACGCGATCAACGTCGCCGTCGAGCGCGCCGCCGAGGGCCTGGCCGGCGTGAAAGTCCTGCGCATCGACCTGATGTTCTCGCCCGACGGCTACCGCGACGTCATCCGCTACCGCGGCCGCGACGTCCGCGTCCGCGAGTCCGACGGCGTCCACCTCAACGTCGCCGGCACCGCGATCGCCGCCAAGGCCGTCGCGCAGGCGCTGCACGACCTGCACTGAGCGGCGCGGCCGTGGTTGTGGCAGCCGTGGGGTGGCAGGCGCCCCGGTGGCGCCACGACCCGCGTGCGGCCTCTACGGCAGCCGGCCGTTGAGCGCCAGCGACGACGCCATCGCCGCCGCGAGCAGGAGCAGGGCGGCGCCGGCGAAGAGGACCGTGACCTCGCGCTTCTCGGGCTCGGTGCCGAGCTGCGATCCGAGGCGGTCGTAGACCGCGGTCAGCTGGTCGGCGTCCGAGGCGCGGAAGGCCTCGCCGCCCGACAGCGAGGCGATCCGTTGCAGCGCCGCGGGATCCGGCGGCACGGGCGTGACCTGGCCGTTGAGCGTGATCGTGCCCCCGTCCGTCCCGAGCGCGACGGTGTAGATCGGCACGCGCTGGCGGCGCGCCTGGACCGCGACGTCGAACGCCGCCGTGCGATCGGTCGCAGCGCCGTCGGACAGCAGCACGAGCGCCGCCGGCGGGCGGCGCACGGAGGTGTCGCCGCCGAGCTTGAGGTCGTCGAGCGCGGTCTGCAGGCCGGCGCCGGTCGCGGTGCCGAACTGCGGCTGCAGCGTCTCGAGCGCCTTGGTCACGGCCTTGTGGCTCGTCGTCGGCGCGCGCAGCGTGACCGCCCCGTCGGAGAACGCGACGAGGCCGACGCGCAGCGCGCCGGGGACCTTCTCGATGAAGCTCTGCGCGGCGCGGCGTGCGGCCTCCAGGCGCGTCGGGCCGACGTCGGTCGCCGACATCGAGCGCGAGACGTCGGTGACGAGCACGACCGTCGCGCGCTCGACCGGCACCGCGACCGTCCGCTGCGGGCGCGCGATCGAGACGAGCAGCGCGGCGAGCGCCAGCGCCAGCAGCGCGAACGGCAGGTGACGGCGCCAGCGCGGCTCCTCGGAGGCGACCATCGCGAGCGTCGACAGCGCCGTGAAGCGCACGGGGTAGCGCCGGCGCCGGCGCTGCGCGTCGACGTGCGCGAGCACGGCCAGCGGCAGCAGCGCCAGGCAGACGAGCGCCAGCGGCGAGGCGAAGCTCATCGCAGCGCCCGCCCGAGCGCGCGCAGCCAGTCGCCCTGCGTCGAGAGCACGACGTGCTGCGCCGCCGCACGGCGCAGCGCGGTCGCGACGCCGGCGCGCTCCTCGGCGGCGACGGCCGCGAAGCGCTCGCGCAGCGCGCGGCGCGACGTGTCGACCTCCAGCAGCGCGCCCGTCTCCGGGTCGACGAGCGACAGGCGCCCGACGGGCTCCAAGCGCTCCTCGCGCGGATCGCGGATCTCGACGGCGAGCAGCCGGTGGCGCGCGCCGAGCCCGCGCAGCGCGCGCTGCCAGTCCAGCGGCCCGCGGAAGTCCGACACGACGACGACGAGCCCCGGCTGGCGCGCGATGCGCCCGACGCGGTGCAGCACCGGCCCCAGCCCACGGTCGGCGACGCCGTCGACCGCGATGCCCTCGTCCAGCAGCCGGCGCAGGCCGACCTTCGCGTGCGGCCCGCCGCGCGGCGGCAGCATCCGCTCGGGGCCGCCCGCCGTCAGCACCGCGATGCGGCCGCCGTGGCGCGTCGCGGCGCGCGCGACGACCTGCGCGACGCCCTCGGCGACATCGCACTTGAGGCGATCGGCGGTGCCGAACGCCATCGATGCCGACACGTCGAGCACGAGCCACGTCGTCAGGATCCGCTCGGGCACCTGCAGGCGCACGTGCGCGATGCCCGTGCGCGCGCTGGCGGCCGGGTCGAGCTGGCGCACGTCGTCGCCGAGCTGATAGGGCCGCAGCTGCGCGAGCTCCGTGCCGCTGCCGACCCCGGGCGAGAGCCGGTCGCCCGGCAGCACGCCCGACCCGCGCCGCGCGAGCGACAGCGCGAGCGCGTCGATCAGCGCGGCGGGCGTCGGCCCCGGGCCCTGGCGGGCCGGCGGCACGCGCAGCGCGCTGTG
>JAWVGK010000434.1:0-11508 GCA_033855155.1 Solirubrobacteraceae bacterium
GGGCCTCGCGCTGGCAGACGTTCCGCCTCGTCGAGGCGCCCGCGGCGCTGCCCGGCCTCGTCACGGGCGCGAAGCTCAGCCTCGCGTTCGCCGCGATCGCCGCGATCCTCGCCGAGTGGTCGGGCTCGGAGAACGGGCTCGGCCATCTCGTGCTGCAGGCGCTGCCGAACTTCGAGACGGCGCGCGCCTACGCCGCCGTGCTGATCCTCGCGGCGTTCTCCGTCGCGCTGTTCGGGGCGCTGTCGCTCGCCGAGCGGCGCCTGCTGCCCTGGACGCAGTCCCCCACGTCGAGAGGAACCACCCCGTGACCCATCGCCGAGCCCTGCCCGCCGTGCTCGCCGTCCTGCTCGCGGCCGGCCTCGGCGCCTGCGGCGAGCGCGAGGAGCCGACGGGCGCCGGCGGCAGGGCCGAGCCGCTGGACCTCGTCCTGGACTACCTCCCCAACGCCGACCACGCCGGACTCTACAACGCGATCGCCCGCCGCGACTTCGCCCACGTCGACCTCGACGTCACGCCGCGCACGCCGTCGGACCCGACCGCGCCGCTGAAGCTGCTCGCGGCCGGCCGCGCCGACCTCGCGATCTCCTACGAGCCCGAGCTGCTGCTCGCGCGCGCCAAGGGCGCCAAGCTCGTCGCGATCGGCGCGCTCGTGCAGAAGCCGCTGACGTCGATCATCTCGATCGGGCGCAAGGCGATCCGCGAGCCCGGCCAGCTGGAGGACAAGAAGGTCGGCACGGCGGGCATCCCCTACCAGGACGCCTACCTCAAGACGATCGTCGACAAGGCCGGCATCGATCCCGACCGGGTACGCACGATCAACGTCGGCTTCAACCTCGTGTCGGCGATGCTGACCAGGAAGGTCGACGCGACGCTCGGCGCCTTCTGGAACGTCGAGGGCGTCGACCTGCAGCGCCGCCACAAGAGCCCGCGGATCCTGCGCATGGACCAGCTCGGCGTGCCGACCTACGACGAGCTGGTCATCGTCGCGCGCGAGCAGGACGTGCGCACGCGCGGCCCGGTCCTGCGGCGCTTCATGCGCGCGCTCGCGCTCGGCCACAAGGCGCTGCGATCGGACGTCGACGGTGGCGTCGACGCGCTCGTCGGCGCCAACCGCGACCTCGATCGCGACCTGCAACGCGCGCAGGTCGAGGCGACGCTGCCGGTCTTCTTCCCCGCCGACGCGACCAAGCCATTCGGCTATCAGGACCCGGTCGCGTGGAGGCGCTACACGCAGTGGATGCTCGACAACCACCTGCTCGCCAGCCCGATCGGCGCCAACCGCGCGATGACGAACGAGTTCCTGCCGGGCGAGGGCATCTGAGGACCCGCGTCGTCTCGCTGCGCGCGGCGCGCCGGCTCGCCCTGCACGCGCAGGGCCTCGCCGCCGCGCCGGCGCGTGGCGTGCCCGGTCCGCCAGCGATCGCCGCGCTCGTGCAGCGGATCGGCTGCCTGCAGCTCGACCCCGTCAGCGCCGTCGCACGCAGCCCGCTGCTGGTGCTGTTCTCGCGCCTGGGGCCGGTGCGCGATACGGACCTCGACTCCGCGGCCTACGAGCAGCGCGCGCTGTTCGACGCGTGGGCGCACGAGGCGTCGCTCGTCGCGACGGCCGACCTGGCGCTGCATCGCTGGGCGATGCGCACGACCTTCGACGCCACAGGCCCACGCGCGCTGCGCATGCGCGCCTTCCTCGAGGCCAACGCGAGCTTCGTCGAGGAGCTCGTCGCCGAGCTGCGCGAGCGCGGCCCGCTGCGCGCGCGCGAGCTCGAGGACCGCTCGGCGCAGCCGTGGCGCCACGGCTGGTGGACCGACGAGGTCTCCGGGCGCCAGACGATCGCGCGGCTGCTGCACATGCTGTGGATCGGCGGGCGCATCGGCGTCGGGCGGCGCGAGGCCGGCGCGCGCCTGTGGGACGTCTTCGAGCGCTGCCTGCCGCCGGGCGCGGCGGCCGTCGCCGACCTCGCCGACGACGACGCCGAGCGCGAGGCGGTGCTGCGTGCCGTGCGGATGCTCGGCGTCGGACGGCCGGCGCACGTGCGCGCGCACTTCCTGCGCCGGCGCTACCGGCGCCTGCCGGAGGCGCTCGCGCGGCTCGTCGCCGACGGCCGCCTGGAGCAGGTGAGCGTCGCCGGCCGCGCGGGGGCGTGGTTCGCGGCACCGGCGGATCTCGAGGCGCTGGCGCAGCTGGCGCCCGGCTCGCGCACGACCGCGCTGTCGCCGTTTGACAACCTGCTCTGCGACCGCGCGCGAGCGGCCGAGCTGTTCGGCTTCGAGCACCGCCTGGAGATCTACGTGCCCGCGGCCAAGCGGCGCTGGGGCTACTACGTGCTGCCGATCCTGCACCGCGAGCGGATCGTCGCGCGCGCCGACGCGACGGTCGACGCCCGCGCCGGGGTGCTGCGCGTGCACGCCCTGTACCGCGAGCCCGATGTACGGCGCACGCCGGCGCTCGACCGCGCGCTGGCACGGGCGCTGGAGCGCCTCGCGGCCTGGCGCGGCGCCGTCGGCGTGCACGTCGCGCGCGACGCCTGACGCCTGCTCACCGCGGCGGCTTGCACGCGCCGTACACTGAAGGGGCAGCGCCGTCGTCCGCGAGCCTCTTCGTCTTCCTCACTCGCGAGTGGCGCCGACACCGGAGGAGCGAGAGCGGAGCGGGCACCGTGCCCGACGCATCCAGCACACCCATGCCGCCGACGACCGTCGGCTCGACGTCCGCCGCGATCTCCAACGCCGTCGTCGGGCTGCTGCACGACTACACCGGCCGCGGACCGACGCACGCCCGCACGACGGTCGGGACCGACACGATCGTCGTGACGCTGCGCAACAGCCTGACGAAGGCCGAGCGGACGCTCGCCCGCCGCGGCCAGGCGGTCGAGGTCCTGGCGATGCGGCGCGCCTTTCAGAACACGATGCGCGACGACCTCGTCGCCGCCGTCGAGCGCCTGACCGGGCGCACCGTCGAGGCGTTCCTCAGCGACAACCTGCACGAGCCCGACGTCGCGGTCGAGATCTTCCTGCTGGCGCCGATCGACGGCGCGAACGGGGACGGACCGCGAGCGGTCTGACGCCCGCCCGCGCGGCTCAAGCCGCGGCCGCCGCCAGGACCCGCGGCGACGGCGCCGGCGACCGCGTCGCGTGCCGGGCCGCGAGCCCGCGCCAGGCGCCGAAGCGCTCGAACAGCGCCCGCACCTCGTCCTCCTGCGCGCGCGCCGCCGGATCACCGCCCGAGCGCCAGCGGCCGACGAGCTTGAGGTAGTTCAGGTCGCCCGCCGGCAGCGTGTCGTAGCGCCCCTGGCCGTGGGCGGCGAGCATCTCGACGGTCCAGCGCCCGATCGTCGGCACCGCCAGCAGCCGTCGCCAGGCCTGCTCGTGATCGGGGCCGTCGAGGTCGATGCGTCCGGCGGCGACCTCGCGCGCGACGTGCACGAGCGCCCGCGCGCGCCTGCCCGAGAGATCGAAGGACTCAAGCCGCGCCGGCGCGCAGGCCGCGAGCGCCCGCGCCGGCGGCACGTCGCGCAAGCCGCTCTCGGGGCAGCGCGGCCCGAGCCCGAAGACGATCCGCCGCTGGATCGCGGCAGCACGGGGGAAGTCGATGAGCTGCTCGCAGACCGCCCACGCGAACGCCTCGAAGGCGACGGGACGGCGCGCGATGCGCAGCCACGGGGCGCGGCGCACGGACGCGCCGATCAGCGGGTCGTCGCGGAAGCGCTCGTAGAAGTCGCGCAGGTCGTCGTCGACGGCGAGCGCGAAGCGCATCCGCACGATCGCGCGCTCGGCGTCCTCGCGGTCGGCCGCCCAGGCGCCGAACAGCACGCGGCGGCGTGCGGTCTGCGCGACGCGCACGATCGCCGGGCGCCCGTCGACGTGCAGCAGGCGCTCGAGCACGCCTCCGCGACAGCGCAGGACGCCGTCGGCGCCGCCGTGCGCGGGCAGGCGAAACGGCGACCGCGGGATGACCTCGACGCGAAGCTCGACCGGCAGGGCGACCACCGGCGCGACACTACGCGGCCGCCGGGACGGCCGCCGCACGCCACCGCGCAACGTGGGCGGTTCTCGTCGCGCTCGTAGATTCGTCCGCTCCTCGCACGAGCGGCAGCGCCGGTGCCGATAGTGACCGCGATGACCTCCGCCCTCCGCGCAGCGACGACCGACAAGACACCGCCGCGACGGCGCGCCTCGTGGCGCCCGCACGCGCTCGCCCCTGCGCTCGCGATGGCCGCTTCGCTGTGGGGCGCCACCGCGGCGTCGGCGGTCGGCATCAGCGAGTTCAGCGCCGGCATCACGCAATCCATGCGCCCGACGCAGGTCACGCTCGGCCCGAACGACGACATCTGGTTCACGTCCATAGGCGGGAGCGCATCCGCCGTCGGCCGCGTCATAGCTACCGGGCCCGAGACCGGCACTGTGACCGAGTATCCCGCCGGCCTGGGGGCCATCGGCATCGCGCTCGGTCCGGATGGCAACATGTGGTACGTGACGATCGCGCCTCCGGGCGGGGTCGGGCGCGTCACGCCGGAGGGCGTGGCCACCGACTTCGACACGCACGGCGTCCAGCCGCAGAGCGGGATCGCGCGCGGCCCCGACGGCAACCTGTGGTTCACGGCCTCGGTCCCCGACCCCGGCGGCGACCGCCGTCAGGCGATCGCGCGCATGACGACCGACGGCAGCATCACCACCTTCACGGAGGGCATTCGCGCGGAAGCTTCGCTGCGCGGGATCGCGCTCGGGCCCGACGGAAACATGTGGTTCACCGAGCGCAACGACGTCGTCGGCAAGATCACGCCTGAAGGCCAGGTGACGGAGTACAGCGCCGGCATCGGCCCTAACAGCAAGCCCTTCGAGATCACCGCCGGACCGGACGGCGCCATGTGGTTCACGGAGGCCACCGGCAACCGCATCGGGCGGATCACCACCAGCGGCGCGATCACCGAGTTCGGCGACGGCATCACCGCCGGCAGCCAGCCCACGGGCATCGCGCTCGGCGCCGACGGCAACCTCTGGTTCTGCGAGCAGCTGGGCCACAGGATCGGGCGCATCACGCCGAGCGGGGTCATCACCGAGTTCACCGGCATGAGCGCCAACAGCGGGCCGCTGTCGATGACGGCGGGGCCCGGCGGAACGCTGTGGTACGCCGACTCGAGCGGGCGCATCGTTCGGGTGACGATCTTCGACACGCCGACGGCGACGACGAGCGCGACGACCCCGATCGACGCGACGTCGGCGACGGTGCACGGACTCGTCAACCCCAACGGCTCCACGACGGACGCGCACTTCGAGTACGGCACGAGCAACACGTACGGCACAAGCACGCCGGTCGTGACGATTGCGGACACCAACACGACCGCCGTCGGCGCGACGCTGTCGGGGCTGACGCCGCGAACGACCTACTTCTTCAAGCTCGTCGCGACGAACGCGACTGGCACGGCCCAGTCGACGGGCAGCTTCACGACCCCGGCGCTGCCGACGGTGACGACGAGCGCGGCAACGGTCAAGCCCACGACCGCGACCCTCAACGGGACCGTCGACCCCGAGGGCGCCCAGACCAGCGCGCACTTCGAGTACGGCACGAGCACCGACTACGGCACGAGCACGAGCACCCAGACGGTCAACGCCCCGACCGCCGTCACGGCACCGCTGTCGGGGCTGACGGCGGCCACGACCTACTTCTTCAGGCTCGTCGCGACGAGCGCCAGCGGCAGGAGCGAGTCGACTGGCAGCTTCACGACCGCGCCGGTGCCGGTGCCGCCGACGGTGAGGGCGAACGCCGCGACGAACGTCCAGCTGACCACCGTGACGCTCAGCGGCACGGTCGATGCCGAGGGCGAAGACACCGAGGCGCACTTCGACTTCGGCCTGACGCCCGAGTACGACCGCAGAACGCTCGACCAGACGTTCACCGGCTACGGCGCGACGACGATCACGAACCCGATCACCGCCCTGACGGCGGACACGACCTACTACTTCCGCCTCATCGCGACCAACTCGCTCGGTACGAGCGTGTCGACCGGCACGTTCAAGACCGCGCGGACGGCGCCGCCCGTGGACACGTCCCCCGCCGTCACGCCGCCCGCCGCCGCCGTGCCGCCACCGGCCGCCGACGTGAGCCCCCCCGCAGCGCGGCCGTCGCCGCGACGCGCCGCCGCCATGCCGGCGATCGTCAAGGCCTGTCCGCTCGTCGGCATCACCATCGTCGGCACCGACGCGCCCGACATGCGCAGCGGCTCCCGCGCGACCGACGTCATCTTCGGGCTGGCGGGCAACGACGTCCTGCGCGGGATGGCCGGTGCCGACTGCGTCTTCGGCGAGTCCGGCGCCGATCGGATCTTCGGCGGCGCGGGCGCCGACACGCTGCTCGGCGGCGACGGCGCGGACGTCCTGCAGGGCGACGCCGGCGACGACGCGATCGACGGCGACGCCGGCAACGACCAGCTCACCGGCGGCAAGAACGACGACAGCCTCTTCGGCGGCGCCGGCGACGACCGCATCACCGACGGCGCCGGCATCGACGAGCTCCAGGGCGGCGCGGGCAACGACCGCATCAACGCCCGCGACGCGAGCGCCGCGGGGCGGCGCACGGCCGACAGCGTCAGCTGCGGCGCGGGTCGCGACGTGGCGGTCGTCGACCGCAGCGATCGCGTCGCGCGCGACTGCGAGCGCGTGCTGCGTCGCTGACGGCGCGGGCGCGGAGCGACGCTCGCGCTCACGCGGTCAGCCGCCGCCGCACGAGCGCCTGACGCGCGGCGCGACGCTTGCGCTCACGCCAGCCGCCGTGAGACGGGCGCCGGCCCCGCGGCGCGGCCGCTGTGCGCCCTACTTGCCGCGCTCGCCGAGCACGTGAACGTCGATCAGAAACGAGCGCGTCGCCAGCACCGGCGCGACGACCCTGCGCCGGCGCGCCTGGCGCCGCGTCCTGCGCCGGTGCACGAGCGCGACCGCCGTCGCCCCCGCGACCATGCTGACGCCCATCGCCGCGGCGGTCTGCACGAGGACGGGGCTCAGCGGCGGGCGCTGCGGCTGCACCATCCGCGGCTCGTCGAGCACGACGATCTCGTCGTCGCGCTCCCAGTCGACGGGCCGCTCGCTCACGCGGACACGCGTCCGCTCGGCAGGCGCTCGCCGCTGCCCAGCACGTCGCCGAGCTTCGTGAACTGCAGGTGGTCGAGGTGGTGGTGCTGAAGCAAGGTGGACAGGATGACGATGTAGTACGCCTTCTGCAGCTCGACGCCGAACGCGCCGCGCAGGATCAGCACCAGCATGCCCGCTGCGGCGGTCAGAAGAACCGCCAAGCCGTAGAACTGCCACACCGAGTCAGACGTCCAGACGCCGCTGGCAGACGTCGCCCAGGCGGCTCGGGTGCGAGAACGCGGGCGCGGAAGGACTGCGACGCTCACCTAGAAGCTCGATTCGTAGACGCGGAAGCGCTTGACGATGCTGCCTCCCATGGCCTCCATTCCGCGGTTCATGGCGCGATTGGTCTCGAGGATCCAGCCCATCTCGCCCCACTTCTGGGGCCTCGAGGTGGCCATGTCGAAGTGCTCGACGTAGAACAGCGCGGCGGTCCCGGTGTGCTGATACTCGGGCTTGACGCCGAGAAAGCCGACACGTACCCGATCGATGTACTTGTCGCGCTGAAACAGGAACTTGAACCATCCCAGCGGGAACACCCTGCCGTTCATGACCTTCAGCACCTGGTTGACGTCGGGGACCGTGATCGCAATGCCGATCGTCTCGCCGTCGCGCTCGGCGGCCATGAACCAGTGGCGGTCGAAGACGAGCTGCAGCTCCTCGGCGTAGTGCTTGAGGTCTGAGTCGGAGTACGGCACGAAGCCCCAGTTGCGCTTCCAGGCCGCGTTGTAGACCTCGCCGAAGACGCCCTCGATGTTCTTCGACAGGTCGCGGCGGCGCAGGTGGCGCAGCTCGATGCCGTGCTTGGTGACCGCCTGCTCGGCGAGCTCGAAGATCACCGGCAGGATCTTCTCGCGGTCGGAGATGTCCAGCGCCCACATGTAGAGGTCGATCGCCTTGTCCAGCCCGGCCTCCTCGAGGCGCTGCTGGTAGTACGGCGGATGCCAGGGCTGCTTGATCATCGGCTCGCGCTCGAAGCCCTCGATCAGCACCCCGCACTCGTCGTTCATCGTGTAGTCCATCGGCCCGATCATGCGCGAGCGCCCGTGCCCGGCCAGCCACCCTCTCGCCGCGTCCAGCAGCGCGTGCGCGACCTCGACGTCGTCCTCGAACTCGAGGAACCCGAACATCCCCGTCCCGGGGCCGTGCTCGGCGTCGTAGGCGGCGTCGATCTGGGCGCTGATGCGGCCGACCACGCGCGTGCCGCGGCGCGCGAGGAACTCCTGCGCCGCGGCGTGCTTGAAGTACGCGTTCATCCTGCGGCTGTGGAAGAGGCGGCGCTCCAGACGGATCGGAGGCACCCACTGCCGCGAGGTAGCATGCAGGCGAAACGGGAGCTCGATGAACTCCTTCCAATCGCGCCGCGATCCGACGGCGCTCACCTCGACGCTCACGGGGTCACCGTACATGGCATCCACGACCAAAGACGTCTTTGCCAAGGTCCGCGGACACGAGCGTGCCGAGCAGCTGCGCGCGGCACGCGAGCTCGACCTGCTGCCGTACTTCCGCACGCTCGAAGGCCCGGCGGGCCCGGTCGTCGAGATGGAGGGCGCCGAGCGGATCATGCTCGGCTCCAACAACTACCTCGGCCTGACCGGCGACGAGCGCGTCGTCGAGGGCGCCGCGGACGCGCTGCGCAGGTACGGGACGGGCCTGACCGGCTCGCGCCTGCTCAACGGCACGATCGCGCTGCACCTCGAGCTCGAGCGCGAGATCGCCGACTGGATGGGCACCGAGGAGGCGATCGTCTTCACGACCGGCCATCAGGCGAACCTCGCGGCGCTCGGGACGTTGCTGGCCCCCGGCGACACCGTCGTGGCCGACTCCGGCGATCACGCCTCGATCCTCGACGGCTGCGTCCTGAGCCGCGCGAAGCTGCGCATCTTCCGCCACAACAAGATCGACAAGCTCGAGCGCACGCTGCACAAGGCGGCGCGCGACGGCGGCGGCATCCTCGTCGTCGTCGACGGCGTCTTCTCGATGGAGGGCGACGTCGCGCCGCTGGAGGAGATCGCCGAGCTCAGCGCGCGCTTCGGCGCGCGGCTGATGGTCGACGAGGCGCACGGCGCCGGCGTCCTCGGTGCGCGCGGCGCCGGCGCGTCGGAGCTGCTCGGCGTCGAGGACCGCGTCGACCTGCGGATGGGCACGTTCTCCAAGAGCCTCGCGAGCTGCGGCGGGTTCCTTGCCGGGACGCACGACGTGATCGACTTCCTGCGCGTGCAGAGCCGCGCCTTCCTGTTCACCGCGGCCGGCGTGCCCGCCGCCGTCGGCGCCGCGCTCGCGGCACTGCGGATCGTGCGCTCCGACGAGGGCCCCCCGCTGCTGGCGCGCGTCCTCGACAACGCCGCGTACCTGCATGCCGGGCTGCGCGAGCGCGGCTTGAAGGTCGTCGAGCACGAGGGCGACGCGATGACGCCGATCGTGCCGGTGATCGTCGGCGACGACTGGAAGGCCGTGCTGCTGTGGCGCGCGCTGTACGACGCCGGCGTGTTCGTCAACGTCGCGATCCATCCCGCCGTGCCGCCCGGCGGGGCGCTGCTGCGCACGAGCGTCATGGCGACGCACGATCGCGCCACGCTCGACCGCGCGCTGGACGCCTTCGCGACGGTCAAGGCGGACTTCGAGGCCCAGCACGGACCGCTTCCGGCGTGACGCTCTTGTCCAACTCTTCACAAGCTCGCAACCGAAGAAAAACCTCGCTGGGAGCGGTGGGATCGGCGCCCCGCGCGTTGACGACCACACCGCCGCTGCCATAGCTTCGTGAAGCGCTCCGCGTGGAGGCGCGCGGGGGGAAGGCATCTTGAGCCGTCAGTGACTCGTGGATGGGGAACTGACGCGAATGCACGGTGCCCAACGACTCGGCGAGCGCACGAAAGCAGTTCAACGACCACAAGGCTGCCCCTCCACGGACGGGGACGGCCATGGAGGACACATGCACGACGCGACAGCGACGATAGCCCCTGCGCCGCAGCATATGCGCGCACTTCAGCGCGCCAACGAGGTCCGCCTCGCGCGCGCCGTACTGAAGCGCAGCGTCGCCGACGGGAGGACCACCGTCGGGGCGGTAATCCTCGCTTGTCCGTGGGAGGCGGCGAGCATGACGATCGCCGAGCTGCTGCTCAGCCAGCGCCGCTGGGGGTCGACGCGCTGCGGCAGGCTCCTCGCGACGTTCGGGATGACCGAGACCAAGACCGTCGGATCGATGACCGAGCGTCAGCGCCGCGCGCTGGCTGCCGTGATCTGACGCGGCGCACGCCGCACAGGCGGATCGCCGGAGCGTGGGGACTCCGGCGGCTCGCGCCGCTTGCGTGTCGATTCCTGACCGCCATCCGGTCACGAATCGACACGCGACGTTGGCACGCGGCGCTCGGCGAGCAGCAGCACCGCCGGCAGCACGAACAGCACGCCCAGCAGCGAGACCGTCAGGTCGACGACCGTGACGAAGCCGAAGTCGCGCAGCATGCGGATGTCGGACACGACGAGCACCGCGAAGCCCGCGATCGCCGTCGCGCCGGAGGCGAGCACCGCCGTCCCGGTCGAGGCGTAGGTGCGCCGCAGCGCCGCGCGCGGCTCGTGGCCGCGCCCGCGCTCCTCGCGGTAGCGCTCGGCCAGCAGCACGCTGAACTCCGTCGAGATCGCGATCACGAGCGCGCCGAGCGTCACCGACATCGGGTTCAGCGGGACGCGCACGGCGAACAGCACGAGCGCCGACCAGCCGGTCGCCAGCGCGATCGGCACGAGCGGCACGAGCGCGCGCCCGACGTCGCGGAAGGCGGCCAGCAGCACGAGCGCGACGGCGAGCAGCCCCGCCAGCAGCGTCAGCACGCGCCGCGAGCGCGACGCGATCTCGGCGTTGGCATCGGCCGCGAGCACCGGCAGGCCGGCGAGCGCGGCGCGCACTCCCGGGGGCCGATCGCGATCCAGGCGCGCGCGCATCGCGTCGAGGACGTGCTTCTGGCGGTCCAGCGCCATCAGCCGGACGCCGAACGCGAGCGTCGCCGTGCGGCGGTCGGCGCTGATGACCGAGCGCGAGAAGTACGGCGGCACGGCGTCCAGCAGCGCGTCGACGGCGCCCGCGTCGCGCCGTGACGCCGCGGTCGTGAAGAGGTCGGGCAGCGAGAACGCCGGGCACAGCCGCGCCTCGCCGCAGCCGCGCGTGGCGTTGAAGCCCTGCTCGCGCAGGACCGCCGCCTGGTAGCCGATCATCCAGTCGATGACGGCGGGGCTCGTGACGTCGGCCCCCTCGACGACGACGTCGACCTCCCCGCCGACGCCCGTCGAGCGCTGCAGCGCGTCGAGGTCGCGCAGCGCGGGCATGTCCTGCGGCACGAGCCGCTGGATGTCGGACTCCACGCGCGTCTGCGTGTCGAGGACCCAGCCGCAGGC
>JAWVGK010000435.1:0-8000 GCA_033855155.1 Solirubrobacteraceae bacterium
GGGCCGGCTACAGCTCGCGCACGTCCGCGCCCTGCGTCTCGAACGGCGTGCGGATGACGTCGGCCCAGCCGGCGGACGCGCGCCGCAGCTCCTCGACGACCGCGCCCGTGGCGTCGGCCTGCGTCCAGAAGAGGATCGTCGGGCCGGCGCCCGAGACCGTCGCGCCGATCGCGCCGAGCTGCGTCGCGCGCTCGAGCAGCTCCATCGACTGCGGAAACAGGTGCGCGCGGTAGGGCTGGTGCAGGCGATCCTCCAGGCCGCGGCCGACGAGGCGCAGGTCGCCGCGCGAGAGCCCGAGCGTCAGCAGCGCCCCGTGCGCGACGTTCGCGACGGCGTCGGCGAGCGGCACGGTCTGCGGCAGCGCGCGCCGCGCGACCGCCGTGCGCACGGCGACGTGCGGCACCACGCAGACGGCCTCGAGGCCGTCGGGCGGATCGAAGCGCGCCGCCTCGCCGCCGGTGACGATCACGAAGCCGCCGAGCAGCGCGGCGGCGGCGTTGTCGGGATGGCCCTCGAGCTCGGTCGCGTCGGCGAGCAGGTCGCCGTCGTGGTCGCGGATGTGCGCGGCGGCGGTCAGGCCGGCGACGTACGCCGCGGCGCTCGAGCCCAGCCCGCCGGACAGCGGGATCGTCGAGCGGATGCGGAAGTGGAAGCGGTCGGGCGCCAGCAGCCTGGCGAAGCCGCGAACGCAGAGGTTGCGCCGGTCGCGGGCGATGTCGAGGCTCGTCTCGACGCCGAAGCGGCCCGTCTCGACGACCTCGAGCTCGACGTGCAGCGCGAGCGCCGCGCAGAAGGCGTCGAAGCCCGGTCCGAGGTTCGCCGACGAAGCCGGCACCCGCACGAGCCGGCGCCGGCGCATCAGCGGGTGCCGCCGAGCACGGCCTCCTCGACGGCGCTGAGCTGCGGCTCGCAGGGGATCACGCCGCCGGCCTGGTCGAGCGCCGTGCCGGGATCCTTCAGGCCGTGGCCGGTCAGCACGCACGCGACGCGGCGCGCGCCGTCGGCGCCGTAGCGCAGCAGGCCGGCGACCGACGCCGCGCTGGCGGGCTCGCAGAAGACGCCCTCGCGCGCGGCCAGCAGCCGGTAGGCGCCGAGGATCTCGTCGTCGGAGACCGCGCGGATCATCCCGCGCGACGACGTCGTCGCCTCCATCGCCTGCTCCCAGCGCGCCGGGTTGCCGATCCGGATCGCGCTGGCGATCGTCTCGGGGTGCTCGACCCTGCGGCCGAGCACGAGCGGCGCGGCGCCCTCGGCCTGGAAGCCGAACAGCCGCGGCGCGATGCCGAGCTCGCCGAAGCCCTTCCAGTACGCGGTGACGTTGCCCGCGTTGCCGACCGGGATGCAGAGCGCGTCGAGCTCGTCGAGGACCTCCATGATCTCGAACGCGCTCGTCTTCTGGCCCTCGAGGCGGAACTGGTTGACGGAGTTCACGAGCGCGATCGGGTGCTCGTCGGCGAGCGCGCGCACGAGCGTCAGCGCCTGGTCGAAGTTGCCGCGCAGCGCGATCACGCGCGCGCCGTGCATCAGCGCCTGGGCGAGCTTTCCCTGCGCGATCTTGCCCTCGGGCACGATCACCGCGCACGTCAGGCCGGCGCGCGCCGCGTAGGCCGCCGCGCTCGCCGCCGTGTTGCCCGTCGATGCGCAGATGACGGCCTCCGAGCCCTCGCGCACGGCGGCGCTGACGGCGCACGTCATGCCGCGATCCTTGAACGAGCCGGTCGGGTTCAGGCCCTCGAGCTTCAGCCACACCTCGGCGTCGACGAGCTCGGAGATGTGCGGCGCGTGCACGAGCGGCGTCGTGCCCTCGCCGAGCGAGACGACGGGGTCGTCGCCGGCGAACGGCAGGCGGTCGCGGTAGCGCTCGATCAGGCCTTGCACGCGGGGGACCCTACCGCCGGGGCCGCGCGCAAGCGGCTCGCGCTCCTGGACCCGATTCGCCCTCCGAGCCTGGTCGTTCGTCGCGTAGACGGGTTCTGACGCCAGGGCTACGTTCGGCCATCAGGGTTCGCTGCGGTGCCGACGAGCGCCAACGGGAGCTGTGGCTCCCACAAACCGAAACGAGAACCCGTTGCGCACAGGGCCCGTCGCACTGATCGTCGCCGTGCTGTCGGCGGGCGGCTGGGCCGCCGCGGCAGACGCGGCGGGGACTCCCGCGCCGGGCGCCTGCCGAACGCCGAGCGGCGATGCACCATGCGCGACGGTACGCAGGTCCGGACCGGACTATGCACGTGCCCCGCGGCGGTCACAGCGCGACCCGGCCGCCGCGGCAGGAGCGCCGAGCACGCCGCGAATGACGTTCACCTACTCGTCGCCGGCGTCTCCGTGGTCGGCAACGGAGCTGCAGACCCTCGAGAGCTGGACCGCGGACGGTTCACCCGTCAGGACCGCGCTGACGGCCGTGTCGGGACCGCCGCAGCACGACCTCACCATCAACATCTCGCGCGACCCCGCGATCGGCGTCGCCGGCTCCTGGTCCGCCGGGTCGATCGTCCTGTACGACCTGGAGCTCGGCGTCCTGTTGCACGAGCTCAACCACGCCACCCGCGACGGCTACACGCTGCGCAGCCGCGTCTGGGAGGAAGGCCTGGCGCGCGCGGGCGAGTTGGAGGCGATGCGGGCGCTGGCCGCGCAGGGCGTCGTGGCGCCGGACTACCCGATGCACGACCACAGCTACCCGATCGATCAGTTCTACGACATCACGAACGTGCCGGACATCGGAGCGGCGGGTGGCGACATCTACCGCAATCCGAGCCTGCAGCTCTCGCGCTACCAGCTGGCCGGCTACGCATTCGGCAAGGCGCTGATCGAGAATGCCGCGTTCCTGCAGCGCTTCGACGCGACGCTCTTCGCGCAGGCGGATGGCAACCTTCCGCCGAGCACGTTGGTCGACATGGCGTCGAGCGCCCAACCGTCCGTCGAGGGCGTGGCCTTCGCCGCCTGGTACGGCGCGCAGGGAATCTTCACCGACCAGCCGCCGACGGGGTGTCGCTTGTACCAGCGGGCGTCCCAGTTCACCTTGGACTTCTTCTGCCGCGACGCCGCGACCGGCGAGGAGGTGCCCCAGAGCGGCGCGCCCGTGACGTTCAAGGTGTACGGCTCGTCGGGGCAGCTGCTCTACAGCGGCCAGGACACCACGGCGCCGGCGCCGTACGACTGGGCGGCGTTCTACCCGGCGCTCGACGGCTACAGCGGCCGGCTGCAGATGGTCGCCAGCGCGACCTCCGCCTCCGGCAGCGCGACGTCGACGTACTACCGCCCGTCGGAGGACGAGCTGCAGGGCGTCGCCGGCGTCGTGACCGACGCCGCGACGGGGACCGTGACGTTCCACTCCCTGTCCGGAGCGTTCGCGGATCTGGCGGTGACCGTGGTGAACGGGGCATTCGCAGCGCCGTCGCTGGCGTTTCAGCGCGGCTCGATGACCGCCACCTACGCGGGGCCGGGCGCGACGCGCACCCGGCAGTTCACCAAGGACGCCAGCGCATACGCCCTGCAGCTGCGGCCTCCCGCGCCGACGTCGTTCGCCGTCGGCGTGACGAAGGCGGGCACCGGCTCGGGCACGGTCACCAGCCAGCCGGCGGGGATCGACTGCGGCGCGACGTGCTCGGCCAGCCTCCCCGCCGGAGCGTCCGTGACGTTGACGGCCGCGCCGGCGAGCGGCTCGACGTTCGCGGGCTGGGGCGGGGCGTGCACGACGACCGCTACGACGTGCGTCGTCTCGGTGAACGCGAACGTCGCCGTGACGGCGAGCTTCGCGGCGCCGGCTACCGGCAACCTCGTCGGCAATCCGTCGTTCGAGACGAGCTCCGCCGGCTGGGGCAGCTACCACGGGACGTTGAGTCGCGTCGCGACGACCGGCGCGCCCGACGGCGGTTGGGTGGCGCGCGCGAAGCGCGCGACGGGCACCTACTACTCCGTCGGCGACGCCGGGGGCACGGCCCCGACCGTACCCAGCGTGACGGCGGGGACGACGTACGTCGCGAGCTGTTACGTGCGGGCCGCCGGCGCGCAGTCCAACGGGCGCCCCGGGCGCATCGTCCTGCGCGAGCGCGCCGGCTCGTCCGGGACCGTCGCCAGGGAGACGGCCGCATCGTTCACGCTCGGCACGACGTTCAAGCGCGTCTCCGTCGCCGCGGTCGCGGTCAAGACGGGCAACACGCTCGGGCTGCGCTGCGAGCAGACCTCGGCCGTCGCGGGCGATGCGTTCGATGCGGATCTGATGACCGTCGCGCGCGCGACGACGGCCGCCGGCAACACGACCGCGGGCACGGTCTGGACGAGCGGCCTGGCGAACGTCAAGCGCGCGTCGTCGATGACGCTGAGCACGCCGCGCGAGCTCGTGTCGCTGCAGGCCTACCTCGACGGCAAGGCGGCGACGACCGGCAGCCAGCCCGTTCGCGGGGTCCTGTACGCCGGGACCGCGAGCGGCCCGACCACCCGCGTCGCGACGAGCAGCGCGGTCACGATCAGCGCCAAGCGCGCCGCGGGCTGGGTCAAGCTCGCCTTCTCGACGCCGGTGCGCCTCGCGGCCGGCACGTACTGGATCGGACTGCACACCGGCGCCAGCCACGCGGTCATGCGCTTCGCCGCACAAGCCGCCGCCGGCGCCCTGCGGACCAACGCCGACAGCTACGACAACGGCGCGACGACGACCTTCGGCAGCGCGACGACCGACGGCAAGTCGCTGTCGCTGTACGCCACCGGCTCGTGGACGCCGTGACCCACCCCAACGCCGCCCGGCGAGGTCTGCTGGCGATCGCGGTGCTCGCGGCGCTGCTCGCACCGGTGGCCGTCGCGGAGGCGATCACGCTGCCTAGCGGGTTCGCGGACGAGCAGGTGATGACGATCGACAGCCCGATGGCGCTGGCGTTCACGCCCGACGGCCGGATGCTGATCGCCGCCAAGCACGGCACGCTGCACGTCTACACGACGAGCGGCGCCTTGAAGACCGCGCTGGATCTGACGGCCAAGGCCTGCACGAACATCGAGCGAGGCGTGCTCGGCGTCGCCGTCGACCCGGCGTTCGCGACCAACCACTACGTCTACCTCTTCTACACGCTGAACAAGTTCAACAACTCCTGCCCGGTGAGCGCGGCGCAGACGCCCGTCGGCAGGGTGTCGCGGTTCGTGCTCGGCAACGACAACGTCGTCAGCGCCGCGTCGGAGACGGTGCTGATCGACAACATCCCCTCCTACGGCGGTCACCACGACGCCGGCGACGTGCAGTTCGGCAAGGACGGCAACCTCTACGTCAGCACCGGCGACGGGTACTGCGACTACGCCGGGGGCGGCTGCGAGGGCCTCAACGACGCGTCGCGCGACGAGCACGTGCTCGTCGGCAAGATCCTGCGCATCACGCCGTCGGGCGCCATCCCGCCGGACAACCCGTTCACCGGCCTGGGGACGGCACGCTGCAACCTCGCGGGACGCACGAACCCGGGCATGCGCTGCCAGGAGACCTACGCGTGGGGGCTGCGCAACCCGTTTCGGATCGCCTTCGACCCGAACGCCGCGGGCACGCGCCTGTACATCGACGACGTCGGGCAAGCCGTCTGGGACGAGATCGACGAGGGCGTCGCCGGCGCGGACTACGGCTGGAACACGCGCGAGGGGCACTGCGCGAACGGCTCGAGCACCGATTGCGGCGCACCGCCGGCAGGAATGACCAACCCGATCTTCGACTACGGCCACGGCGACCTCTGCTCCTCGATCACCGGCGGCGCGTTCGTGCCCAACGGCGCGTGGCCCGCGCCGTACGCCGGCACCTACCTCTTCGGCGACTACGCGTGCGGCAAGATCTTCCAGCTCGTGCCGAAGGCCGGCGGCGGCTTCGAGCGCCTGGAGTTCGTGTCGGGCCTCGGCGCCAACAGCGCCGTGCACCTGACCTTCGGCCCCGACGGCGCGCTGTACTACACGAACTTCGTCGGAACGGGCACGATCCACCGGATCGTGCGCAACACCGGCAATCGCCCGCCGATCGCCGACCTCGCCGCGACGCCAACGTCCGGCGCGACGCCGCTGACGGTGAGCTTCGACGCGTCGCTCAGCAGCGACCCCGACGCCGGTGACGCGCTGACGTACCTGTGGGACTTCGGCGACGCCACTCCGGCGACGCAGACGTCCGTCCCCACGACGTCGCACGCCTACACGACGGCGGGCACGTTCACGGCGACGCTGACCGTCCGCGACGACCACGCGCTCGCGGCCGCGCCCGACACGCTGCGCATCGACCCCGGCAACGACCCGCCGGTGGTGACGATCGGGAGCCCGTCCTCCGGCCAGCGCGCCGCCGTCGGCGACACGATCCTGCTGCGCGGCGGCGCGACCGACCCGCAGGACGGCGCGCTGCCGGACTCCGCGTTGAGCTGGACGGTCATCCGCCATCACGCATCGCACACGCATCCCTTCCTCGGCCCCGTCGGCGGGAACGCGCAGAGCTTCGTCGCGCCGCCGCCGGAGGACCTGTCGGCGACGACGAACAGCTCGCTCGAGGTTCGCCTGACCGCCACCGACTCCCACGGCGTGACGTCCACCGCGGCGCGGACCGTCGCGCCGAAGCTCGTCGACCTGGCCTTCGCCAGCAACCCGACCGGGCTCTCGCTGCTGCTCGACGGGTTCACCTTCACCGCGCCGCGAACGTGGACCTCGTGGGAGGGCTGGGACGTCGTCGCCGGGGCGCCCTCCCAGGGCTCCTTCGCCTTCGGATCGTGGTCGGACGGCGGCGCCGGCACGCACGCGATCCACACGCCGGCCGCGCCCGCCGCCTACACGGCGAGCTTCGTCGCGTCGGGTGCCGGCAACCTCGTCGTCAACCCGTCGTTCGAGGCGAGCCTGTCGGGGTGGGGCAGCTTCCACGGATCGTTGAGTCGCGTCGCGGTCGGCGGCGCGCCGGACGGCGGCTGGGTGGCCCGCGCCACCCGCGCGACGGGCACGAACTACTCCGTCGGCGACAACGAGGGCACGGCGCCGACCGTGCCCAGCGTCACGGCCGGCACGACGTACGTCGCGAGCTGCTACGTGCGCGCGGCCAACGCACAGTCCAGCGGGCGCCCCGGGCGCATCGTCCTGCGCGAGCGCGCCGGCTCCTTCGGAACGGTCGCCAAGGAGACGGCGGCGTCGTTCACGCTGAGCACGACGTTCAAGCGCGTCTCGGTCGCTGCGGTGGCGGTCACGAGCGGCCACACGATGGGCCTGCGCTGCGAGCAGACGTCGGCCGTCGCCGGCGACGCGTTCGAGGCCGACCTGATGACCGTCGCGCGCGCGACGACCGTCGGCGGCAACACGACCGCGGGAACCGTCTGGACCAACGCCACCGCCAACTTCAAGCGCGCGTCGGCGATGACGCTGACCGCGCCACGCGAGATCGTCGCGCTGCAGGCATACCTCGACGGCAAGGCCGCATCGTCGGGCAGCCAGCCCGTCCGTGGCGTCCTGTACTCCGGCACCCCCACCGGACCGACCACCCGCGTCGCGACCACCAACGCCGTCACGATCAGCGCCGGCAAGGCCGCCGGCTGGGTGAAGCTCGCCTTCGCCGCACCCGTGCGCCTCGCGGCCGGCAGCTACTGGATCGCGCTGCACACCGGCGGCAGCAGCGCCGTGCTGCGCTACGCCGCGCAAGCCGTCAGCGGCGCCCTGCGCACCAACGCCGACAGCTACGGCGACGGTGCCGCGGCGACCTACGGCTCCGCGACGACGGAATCGAAGTCGCTGTCGCTCTACGCCGTCGGGGCCTGGATGCCGTAGCTCAGCTCAGACGAACTCCTCCTCGATCACGCGAATCGCACGCGGTGGGGAGCGCAGGAAGTCGAGGCTCGCGATCCGCGCCACGGCGGCGAAGAACTGCGATTCGAGCAGCGGGTGCACGACCATCGCCAGCCGCGCGCGCTCGCCGAGTCCCTTCTGCACGACGGACTTGATCGACGCGCCGTGCTCGCCGAGGATCTGCGCCACCTGCGCGAGCACGCCCGGCCGGTCGGCGACCTCCATGTGCAGGTAGAACG
>JAWVGK010000436.1:0-3297 GCA_033855155.1 Solirubrobacteraceae bacterium
GTCACCGTCGTGAAGCTCACCCGCGTCCAGCAGGTCATCGCCCGCCGGATGGCGGAGTCCAAGGCGACCGTGCCGGAGTTCACGCTGCGCAGCGAGCTCGACATGGAGGCCTGCGTCGCATTGCGCGCGCAGCTCAAGGCGCTCGGCGGCGAAGTCCCCTCCTACAACGACATGGTCGTCAAGGCGAGCGCGCTCGCGCTGCGCGAGTTCCCGCGCGCGAACGGCAGCTACCGCGACGGCAGCTTCGAGCTGCACAGCCGCGTCAACGTCGGCGTCGCGGTCGCCGCGACCGACGCGCTAGTCGTGCCGACGATCTTCGACGCGGACCGCAAGTCGCTGCGCGAGATCGCGCGCGAGTCGCGCGCCCTCGCCGAGCGCGTGCGGGCCGGCACCGTCACGCCGCCCGAGCTCAGCGGCGGCACGTTCACCGTCTCGAACCTCGGCATGTACGGCGTCACGGACTTCACCGCCGTCATCAACCCGCCGCAGGCGGCGATCCTCGCCGTCGGCGCGCTCGCGCCGCGGGCGGTCGTCCGCGACGGCGAGCTCGTCGTGCGCCACACGATGGGCGTCACGCTCGCATGCGATCACCGCATCCTCTACGGCGCCGACGCCGCGCAGTTCCTCGCCCGCATCCGCGAGCTGCTCGAGCAGTCGCTGGCGCTCGCCTTCTAGGCTCCCGGCGGCGACATGGGCGCGAGACTCGGTGGCTTCAGGCCAGGCGCCGGTCGCTACCGCGGCAGCGTCTTGTCGAGCGTGCCGGCGAGCTTGTCCGTCGCGCCCTTCAGCAGCCCCTGCACGACGTCCAGCGCGTCCTGCAGCGCCTGGCTGACGGGCGGCCCGAGCGGCGCCGTAGCGTTGCCGGCGGCGTCGCCGGTGTTGCCGACCGTCGTGGTCACGTCGTCGCCGAGGTCGCGCACCCCGTCGCCGGTGGCCGGCCTGGACACGACGGGATCGGCGGCGGGCGGAGCCGTGGCCGTGGCCGGCCCGAGGTCCGTGACGTTCGTGGCGCTCGGAGTCGGCCGTCGCGTCCGGACGCCGGCAGTTTCGGAGCCCAACGCGGAGGTCGACACGCGCCGGACGACGTCGTGAACGGGCCGCGACGACGCCGCGGTCCTGAGGACGACAGCCTGCCCGCCGGGCGAGCCGCCGACGCGGCCCGGCGATCCGACCGGCGACTGCCCGTCAACGCCGTCGACGAACAGCGCCGAGCGCGGCACCCAGTCGTCCGCGCCTCCGGAGAGACCGTCGTATGCGAAGAGGAAGCTGACGACGAGCAGCGACAGCGCAGCACCGGAGACGAGCGAGATGCTCGCTCCCAACGATGCGATGAGAGCTCGCGCGCCACCCATGGACCCGGTATCGGCAGATCCGGGGCTTACCTGAAGCGCGCGCCGAAGCCCGAGTTGGGCTCGCGACTGCGGTCGCGCCGCACGCGCGGCGGGTCGCGGGCCGTGTCGACGACGAGGCACAGCGAGCGCTTCGGATCGGGTCCCGGGACGCACGTGCGATAGAGGTCCTCGTCGAGCATGATGCTGTCGGCGCGGCCCACGTGCGCGCGCGCGAACGCGTCGCCGTGCACGGCGACCCACTGGCGCACCGCCAGCGACTGCTCGGCGAACGCCGTGCGGCGATGCGTGATCGCCGGCCGGTGCAGCACGCCGGCGAGCACGAGGCTCGCGCCGACGAGGCCGAGCGCGAGCCTGCCGGCGTAGTCGTCGGCGACGACCTTCGGCAGGTCCGGCCGGCGCCGTCGCAGCACGGCCGCGCCGATCCCCCCGACGACGACCACCGCGATCAGGTTCAGGCAGCCCGCGACGAGCAGCGCGGCGACCCAGCCGGTCTCGTCGCCCTGCACCGGCAGCCAGTGCAGCAGGGCGGACTCGAGCACCGTCGCGGTCCAGAACGCCGGCCACAGCCACGCCCCCCGCAGGCGCCAGCGCACGCGCTCGAGGCTCACGCGGCTTCCCCGGCGATCTAGGTCATCCACGTCAATCAGCCTACGTTCCCGGTACCCTCGGCCATGGCGTACTGCGTCCCGCGCGGCGATCCCGCCGGGATGCCGAAACGGTGAGCCGGAGATCCCGGCTCGCGGTCACACGGAAAGGCGAACATGGCGACCAGCACAACGGAACTCACCAGCGGTCCCACGACACACGCCGACAGCGCGCACCTGACGCCCGACGACAGCGTCGGGCTGCTGCGCGCGATGCTGCTGATGCGCGCCGTCGAGGCGCGCGCGATGAACCTCTACCGGCAGGGCAAGGTCCCGGGCTCCTTCTACGACGGCTTCGGCCAGGAGGCCGTCTCGGTCGGCGCCGCCTGGGCGATGGCCGCCGCCGACCGCCTCTGCGTCCTGCATCGCGACCTCGGCGCGCACCTCGTCCGCGGCGTCAGCCCGGCGACGATCCTCAGCCAGTACATGGGCCGCGACGCCGGCGTCACGCACGGGCGCGACGGCAACATCCACTTCGGCGACCGCCGCACGGGCTGCGTCGGGATGACGTCGATGCTGCCCGACATGATGCTCGTCGCGGCCGGCATGGCGATGGCGTTCAAGCTGCGCGGCGAGGCGCGCTGCGCGCTGACGTGGTTCGGCGACGGATCGACGTCGCGCGGCGACTTCCACGAGGCGATGAACTGGGCCGGCGTGCAGAAGCTGCCGGTGATCTTCGTGCTCGAGAACAACCAGTACGCCTACTCGACGCCGACGAACCTGCAGTTCGCCGTCAACCCCGTCGAGCGCGCGGCGGGCTACGGCTTCCCGGGCCTCAGCGTCGACGGCAACGACGCCGAGGCGGTCTTCGAGGCCACGCGGGTCGCTCGCGAGCGGGCGATCGCCGGCGGCGGCCCGACGCTGATCGAGGCCGTCACGATGCGCATGCACGGCCACGGCGCGCACGACGACATGAAGTACGTGCCCAAGGCGCTCGTCGAGGAGTGGCGCCAGAAGGATCCGATCGACCGCCAGAGCGCCCGCGTCGGGGCGCTCGGCGTCGACGTCGAGGCGCTGCGCGCGGAGGTGCGCGCCGAGGTCGACGCGGCGGCCAAGCAGGCGCTCGCCGGCCCGATGCCCGACCCGGCGACGGCAACGGACCGCGTCTTTGCGCCCCGCGACGCCGACGACGTCCTGCTCGAGGACGGCGCCGCGCCGTGGAGCGGCTTTCGGCCATGAGCGAGATGACCTACCTGCGCGCGATCTCCGAGGGGTTGCGCTCGGAGATGCGCGACGACGAGCGCGTCCTGCTCATGGGCGAGGACATCGGCGTCTACGGCGGCGCCTTCAAGGTGACCGAC
>JAWVGK010000437.1:0-5791 GCA_033855155.1 Solirubrobacteraceae bacterium
CGGCGGTGATGATGTCCTTGTTGCCGGTCGTTGTGATGAACAGGTCGGCGGTCTCGACGACGTCCTCGACCGTCTTGACGTCGAAGCCCTCCATCGCGGCCTGCAGCGCGCAGATCGGGTCGATCTCCGTGACGACGACGCGGCAGCCCTGCGCCTTCAGCGACGCGGACGAGCCCTTGCCGACGTCCCCGTAGCCGCAGACGACGCCGACCTTGCCGGCGAGCATGACGTCCGTGCCGCGGAAGATGCCGTCGACGAGCGAGTGCCGGCAGCCGTAGAGGTTGTCGAACTTCGACTTCGTGACGGAGTCGTTGACGTTGATCGCGGGGAACAGCAGCGTGCCCTGCTTTGCCATCTGGTAGAGGCGACCGACGCCGGTCGTCGTCTCCTCCGACACGCCGATGATGGCGTCGGCGATCTTCGTCCAGCGCTGCGAGTCCTCGGCGATCGAGTCGTTCAGCAGCTTCAGGAAGTGCACGAACTCGTCGGACTCGCCCGTCGACGGGTCGGGGGCGGCGCCGGCCTGCTCGTACTCGCGGCCCTTGTGGACGAGCATCGTGGCGTCGCCGCCGTCGTCGAGGATGAGGTTCGGGCCGCCGTCGGGCCAGACGAGCGCCTGCTGCGTGCACCACCAGTACTCGGCGAGCGTCTCGCCCTTCCAGGCGAAGACCGGCACGCCGCGGGGATCCTCGGCGGTGCCGTCCTTGCCGACGACCGCCGCGGCGGCGGCGTGATCCTGGGTGGAGAAGATGTTGCAGCTGCACCAGCGCACGTCGGCGCCGAGCGCGGTCAGCGTCTCGATCAGCACGGCGGTCTGGATCGTCATGTGCAGCGAGCCGGTGATGCGCGCGCCCTTCAGCGGCTGCGCGTCGGCGTACTCCGCGCGCGTCTGCATGAGGCCGGGCATCTCGTGCTCGGCCATCTCGATCTCCTTGCGGCCGTAGTCGGCGAGCGAGATGTCGGCGACCTTGTAGTCGATCTGCGTGTCGACGGCGGTGGAGGGGGTCATGTCGGGGTGCGTCTCCTCTGTGAGATCAGGCGTGGGTGGCGGCCCCGGCCAGGGCCAGGAGCTTGGAGTGCTTGTCCTGCTCCCAGCGCAGCCAGTCGGCCGCCGGGACGTGCTGCGGGCGCCGCGGCTTGGCTTCGAGCCAGTCGTCGATCGCGACCGCGAGATCTGCGTCGCTACGCAGTCGCTGCGCGAAGCCGACCTCTCCGAGGCCGATGTCGAAGCGCGTCACGAGCTCGCGCAGCGTCCGCAGGCGCTGCAGCTCGGCGGGTCCGTACAGGCGGTAGCCGGCGCCGGAGCGCTGGGGCTCGATCAGCCCGGCGCGCTCGATGTAGCGCAGCATGCGCGGCGACCAATCCGTGATCTCCGCGGCCTCGTGGATCGTCAGGGCGTCCATCTGGCGTGAACCTTACCAGAGGCGTGTCAAGGTTTGGCGCCGACAGGTCGGTCCGCGCCAATGGCTCCCGTTCGGTACGTCGGATTGGGCTATGACGACCGACGTCCCCACCCGAGGAGAGATCCATGACGGAGACCGAGCACGAGGACAACGACACGCCGACCGCCAGCGACGACGAACGTCAAGCGGATGGACGCCGACACTCCCATGCCGCCGTCGCCGTCAGCGGAACCTGACGAGCAGCGGCTTGGATCCGACGCCGGCGCGCCCGCTGTCGCCGGCCCACTGGCCGACGAAGACGGCCGCGTGCTTGATCGTGAACGTCGCCGAGAACGAGCCGCCGTTGGCGCCCGCGGTGACCGTGCGGCTCGTCCAGTCCGTGCCGGTGATCGCACGCGCGGAGACCGTCACGCGCTCGCCGCCGACGGCGCCCGCGAGCTTGCCGCTGATCGTGACCTTGCCCTTGGCCTTGCGTAAGGTGGCCCTGCGCCGCTTGCCGCTGAACGACGCGCTGCGGATGCGCGTCTTCTTCGTCGGCAGCTTGACCGCCCGCCACGACTCGCCCTTCGTGGTGCTGACGAGCAGCCCCTTTGCCGCCGCGCCCGGAGGCGAAGATCGCCGGGCCCGCGAGCTGCACGTCGTCGAGCGCGGTCCTGCCGACGAGCGCGCCCTCGACGGCGTTGAACTCGCCGCCGCCGGTCGCGCGCTTGACGCCCCTGGGGCCGACGAGCAGCACGACGTCGCCGGGCAGCGCGAGCACCGCGCGAGCGGGAGCACCCGCGCCGGAGCTCAGGGTCGACCAGCTCACGCCGCTGTTGGCGCTGCGAAACAGCCCGCCCTTCGCGTCGATCGCGTAGCCGGTCTTCAGATCGGGCCACGACGTGTCGACGAGGTCCGACGAGGTCGACACCGACGCGACGCCCCACGTCGCGCCGCCGTCGGCCGTCAGCGCGAGCTGGCCGTGCGCGCCGGGGGCGAACGCCGACAGCGGGGTCGGGCCCCTGCGCAGGCGCGAGAAGCTGCCGCCGACGTCGCCGCCGATCGAGGCGTAGTTCAAGCCGCCATCGTCGGAGACGACGGTCTTGCCGGCCGTGCCGACCGCCACCGCGCGCGTCGCGGAGGCGAACGCCGCGCTCGCCAGCGGCACGCTCGAGGCGGTGATCGCGGTCGCCGTCGCGCCGCCGTCGGTCGTGCGTCACGACGCCGGCAGCGACGGTCGCCAGCGGCTTCTACGAGACGCCGCCGTCCGTCGTCGTGTAGGCGAGGCTCGGACCGCCGCCCGGCGTGACGAACGCGGCGGCACGCATCCACTTCTGAGGACAAGGACGCACCGCCGCTCCCCGAAGTTGCGCTGCGGGGCCGCACGAGCACCTGAGCGGTTGCCAAATACGTCGCTTCGTTGTATAAATACAACATGGGTCGGAAACCGCGAGATGCAGGTCGGCCGATCCACAACCGCCTCGTCGTGCTGCGCGCCGAGCGCGACCTCTCGCGCCAGCAGCTCGCGGCTGCGATCGGCGTCAACCCGCAGACGATCGGCTACCTCGAGCGCGGCGACTACAGCCCCAGCCTCGAGCTCGCCTTCCGGCTGTCGGAGTACTTCGATCTCCCGATCGAGGCGATCTTCGCCCGCGAGCCGTTCCCCCCGACGTCGCGAGCATCCATCACGCACGAGGAGACCCAGTGAGCACCACCGCGCAAGCACACCCCGCCGAGCCGCCGCGCATCGTGACCTGGCGCGACGCGGTGACGCCGCTGAGCCGCGCCAGCCGCCGGCGCTGGACGCTGTGCTACGCGCTGCTGCTCGTGGCGCTGACGGCCTGCGTCGTCGACGACGCGATCGGCATCGAGCACCAGATCGGCGGCATCCCGTCGATCCTCGTCGTCGGGCCGCTGGTCGTCTTCGGCATGCTGCGCCGCGGGACGCGCAGCATCGCCGCGCTCGATCATCCCGAGCTCGACGAGCGCGACATCGCGGCGCGCGACGGCGCCTACCGGATCGCGTTCCCGCTGCTCGTGCTCATGACGCTGGCGGGCCTCGCGCTGCTGGCGCACAGCCTGCCCGACATCGCCCACTCGACGCACCTCGCGCCGCCCGACCAGCACTACGTCCAGACGCGCCACGGGTGGTTCCTGCAATCGGACGAGCTGCTCGCGCTCGGCGCGTGGATCGCCGTGTGGGGGCTGTTCCTGCCGACCGGCGTGCTCGCATGGCGCGAGCCCGACGCGATCGAGCCCGAGACGAGCCCCGCCGGGATGCCCGAGCCACTGCGCGACGCGCTGCTGGGCTTGGCGCTCGCCGCCGGCGTCGCCGCCGCCCTGATCGCCAAGGTGGACGCGGCGGCGTGGGCGTTCGTCGCGGCGCTCGCGCTGCTCGGCGCGGTCGGGCGACGGGCCAGCGGTCAGCCGGTGATGTCGCGCCAGCGCATGTGGCGCGTGGGGATCGGGATCCTGATGATCGTCGCCGTCGTGGCGATCGGGACGATCGTCAGCGCCAGCGGGTGACGGTGGGCGTTCGCGGGTCGCGGTAGGCGTTCGCGGGTGACGGCGGGCGTCAGTGGCTGGCCTGCAGGCGTCCCTTGAGCTGCTCGATGACGTCGACCGGCGTCGGGTCGACGCCGCGCAGGACCGCGACGTACAGCGACACGAGATCGCCGAGCAGGACGAGCGAGAAGACGCGCTCGACGGCGGTCACGCCGCGCGAGGCGACGACGAACGTCGCGGTCGCCTGCTCGGCGATCAGCTCGCGCGTCAGGGCGATGCGCTGCTGCACGCGCGGGTGCGTGTCGGCGTCGTCGAGGAAGACCGCCGCGAAGCGCCCGAGCGACGCCGCGCTGTGCCAGCCGACGACCTCGTTGTGGTCGAGTTCGGGCAGCTCGTGGCTGAACGCCGGGACCTTCGCGTTCTCGTTGAGCTGCGTCTTCCAGCGGTAGGCGATCGGCAGCGTCAGGCCGGAGCCGGCGATGACCGCGACGCTGTCGGCGAGCCCGCGCGCGAGCGTCTTGGACTCCGAGTCCTCGGGGCCGTCGGCGCCCCACTCGACGACGAGCTGCTCGAGGTGGTCGGCGGCGACGTCCAGCTCGGAGCCCATCCGCGGGCCGGCGCCGCACAGCCCGGCGACCTCGAGCGCGGCGACGGTCATGTAGGCGACCGCGGCGCGCGGCTGAAAGCCGCCCGCGACCGGGATCACGGGGATGCCGTCGGCGCGTGCGAGCTCGGCGAGCTTGCCGCCGCTGGTGACGACGACGCGGCGCGCGCCGAGCGCTCCGGCCGCCTCGTAGCAGGCGAGGGTCTCCTCGGTGTTGCCCGAGTAGGACGAGCACAGGACGGTCGTGTCGGGCGTCGTCCAGGCCGGCAGGCCGTACGTGCGCGCCGCCAGGATCGGGCGCGAGGCGTGGTCGCCGAGCATCGCGCGCGCCAGCATGCCGCCGATCCCCGAGCCGCCCATGCCGGCGACGATCAGCCCGCCCGGCGAGTCCCACGGAGACAGCTGCGCGGACTCGACCTTCCACTTCGCGTCGCGCACGTGCTCGGGCAGGCCGGCGACGTCGGCGAGCAGGTCCGACGCGTCGACCGCCGCGATCGACGCCGCATCCAGCCGCTGCTCTGTCAACTCAGAAGGCGAGGCCGCCATCGGGTACCTCCATGCCGGGGAACAAGCGGGCGCCGCGGGCGACGACGTTGTCTGCACCGATCTTGACACCTTCGCCGACGATCGCGCCGTCGGTGACGCGCGTGCGGTCGCCGATGACCGCTCCGGGGCAGACGATGCAGTCGCGCAGGACGCAGCCCTCGCCGACCCGCGCGCCGCGCAGCACGACGCTGCGCTCGACGACCGAGCCGGCTCCGATGCGCACGTCCTCGGCCAGCACGGCGAGGCTGCCGACGTGCGCGCCGGCCGCGATCGACGCGCCGCGCTCGACGACCGCCGGCGGCACGACGCGCCCCGCGACCTCGGCCGACGCGTCGACGTCGACGAAGTCCTCGCCGAGGCGCTGCGCGACGTCGGTGCGGACGTTGCCCTCGAGGATGTCGAAGGTCACCTGCAGGTAGCGCGCGGGCGTCCCGATGTCGATCCAGTAGGCCTGCTCGTCGGCGAAGCCGTAGAGGCCGTTGTCGACGAGCTGCGGCCAGACCTCGCGCTCGATCGAGACCTTCTGATCGGCCACGATCAGGTCGAGCACGGAGCGCTCGAGCACGTAGGCGCCAGCGGAGATGAGGTTCGTGTCGAGCTCGGCGTCGTCGGAGGGCTTCTCGAGGAACTCCTGCACCGACAGGTCCTCGCGCAGGCGCACGAGGCCGTAGCTCGAGGGATCGTCGACGGGCACGAGCGCGAGCGTCCCGACCGCGCCGGTCGCCTCGTGCTGGGCGATCTGGGCCGACAGGTC